>JBMUEW010000005.1:0-38483 GCA_049460875.1 Pontimonas sp. | reverse complement strand
TCGCTTCTCTCCGAGCGAGTGCGGTGACTGCCGAGCGGCTACCGCCTCACGGTAAGCGGCGAAGGGCCGCACATTCAAGGCTCCGTCCACTACGCCATAGAGAACGCACTCAGAGTGGAAGACCTGGTCGAAAAGTTCCATGTCTTGAGAGTGAAGAACTTCGAAATAGTCCTCCATGAGTGACACGATTCCCGCTGGAGCTGAGCTCCACCCTGACGCATTCATTCTTTCAGCGTAGAGGAAAAACTAATTTTAGTTTAGTTATTTCAGCTGCCCGATTTCAAAGCCGGCCAGGGTGCGGTTGGGGCTGCCCTGGGTGCCGTGCTGGTTTCGGAAAGCACTGGTCGCATCAGTGCCGCAAATACCCTCAATTCGAGAAGCCCCACCGGGGTGAGATGTGGAATATCCCGAAAGGTCATACACCGTGCCATCTACGGCGACCCAACAGTCGTCAACGGTTGCATGCTGGGCAACCTCGTCAAGCGTTAAGCCACTCGCTGCCACCGGCGCGACCGACACGTCGGAGGGCGCCGGCAAGTCTGTAGAGGGTTGTGACACGGTGGCCTGACTATCTGTAGCCACCGACGGCAGCCTGCCACCCCAGGTTGCTTCGGCTCCCGAGTGTCCGACAAGAAACACCAGGACCAGCAGTAGCGGTGCTGCGACAAGAGTCGCAGCAGTCCCCGCTAGTGACAGGGCCCTCCACCGGCGACGTCGGATAAACCAGGTTGCGGTCGCTAACACTGCCATAGCAAGTGTGGCCGGTGTCGCAAGCTCGCCCCACTGTTCGTGGGTGGCGGTAATGCCAATTTCAGACGCCAGCGCCTCTCCTGACTGCCCCGCCAGAAAAGCCGCTCCTGCTGCGATCCACGTCACGATAGCTGCCGCACCAAGAAGCTTTGGCATCCGCCTGTAAAAGACAACGCCCGCTATTAACATCAAGGTAGCGAGAGGAATGGCCACGACCGCAGCATGGACCAGGAGGGGGTGAAGGGGAAGACCGGCAATCTGAAGAAAAAGTGACTCCATGGCTTGATTGTGTCAGCGCAACACACAGTGTCGGCTAAGAAGCGCTGATGAATTGGCTGTGAGAAATGCCCACTCATTACCCACTTTCGAGCAATAGGCTCTCGCCATGACGACATCCCGCCTGCCCCGCATCGTTGCTCTTCTTTCCTACATCTTCATGATCGTGATGAACACGGTCTCAACCACTCTTCCTCTCAATGGGGTTACCCCTGATGAGGTGTCGGACAAATACGACACTCTCTTCGCCCCCATTGGCTTCACCTTCTCCATCTGGGGCATCATCTTCCTGCTGTTGGGGGTCTACTCCGTGTATCAGCTCTTCCGTGACAACGAGTGGATTCGCGATATCACCCCGTGGTTTATCGCGAGCAACCTGCTCAACGCGACATGGATTTTCACCTGGCACTACGAGGTGATTTGGGCCTCGCTGATTGTCATCACCTCGCTTTTGGTGGTGCTGATCAGAATCACCGCCACCACCACGTCAGCGCGCACGCATTGGGAACATGGCTTTTCCGCGTCGCTTCCCTTCAACATTTACTTCGGTTGGATCACGGTCGCAACGGTCGCGAACGCCTCCGCGCTGTTTGTGCAACAGGGTTTCCGCGGTGGCGTGCTCTTTGACGAGCAGGGCTGGGCGATTGCCATCCTCATCGTGGCTGCCATCATCGGAATCACCACGGCGTATGTGCGTCGGGCGTTGAGCTACGGACTTGTGCTGGTCTGGGCGTACTGGGGAATTCTCTCCCGCCACCTCTCATCACAAGAGTGGAACCAGGAGTATCCGGGCGTGATTCTGACCGTTCAGATTCTCTTGCCCATCTTGGCCGTGGCCGCCATTGTGGCGTTTGTTCGCTACCTGCGTCAGCCAAAAGCGGAGATTCCCACCACCTGGCTCTGGTCGAAGAAGGCGGCTACGTCCTAGCGCCGAAACGGCAATTACACTTCAGAGGTGATCTGCTGTTCGTTCATCTTTGAGCCCGGAGAGTATGACGCTGAGTTCTACGAGCTCGATGACGACATTGACCGTTTTGCCACAGCGCTTCCCGGGTTTGTCAGGCGGGAGCGCTGGCAGTCCTCAGACGGTGTGTTCGTGAATGCCGTGTACTTCTTCACCGACCGTGAATCCGTAGCGCAGCTCGCCTCGTACCCAAAGCATCAAACGGCAAAGGCGAACTACTCCAAGTGGTACCGCAGCTACCGGGTGGACGTGATGGAAGTGTCTGGTTCGTACGCCAGCAAGCCGGCGCCAGAGTTGAAAAAAATTTGTGGAGACTAGGGGAATCGAACCCCTGACCTCCTGCTTGCAAAGCAGGCGCTCTACCAATTGAGCTAAGGCCCCTTATGTCTTTATGAAGTTGTGTGTGGGGCTACCAGGACTTGAACCTGGGACCTCTTCGTTATCAGCGAAGCGCTCTAACCGCCTGAGCTATAGCCCCTTAGACCGCATACGACATTAGCGCAAACGGGGGTGCCAAGCCCAATCGGCTAGGTGTTAGTGAATCCCACTGTCAGACCGCCAGTCAATCTCGCAATCCCGTTATAGAGCAGTGCACCCAACGAACCTAGGACCGTCAGTGACACGAGATTGATGAGTGCGCCCACAAAGGCCAACAGGGTCACCTGGCTAAAGCTTAGAAGCGCCAATATCGCGCCGCCACCTTCTCCGAGGATGTCTCCCACGATTCCTTCCAAGGCTCCGATAACGCCCACAGTATTAAGGAGAGACCACGAAAGAAGAACGACCAGGAATAACGTGATTGAAACAGCCAGGGATATGAGCGACGACACCTTCACGGCTGACCAAAGATCGATGTACACGAGGTTCAAACGGACTTGCTTGACTGCCGTCGATGAGCGCGAGGGAGCCTTGGTCTCAGGCTGAACTATGGGGATTTCACTCATCTGAAGTTTCCTTCTCAACAGGGGTCTCAGGTGCTTCCCCGACACTACTACTGTCCTCGGAGTCAGGCTCCCCCAGATCGCGCTCCTGGTTCCTCGCTATTCCTAGGACCTTGTCGTCATCTGCAAGCCTTGCGAAAACCACTCCCATGGTGTCTCTTCCTTTGGCGGGGACTTCTGCAACACCCGAACGGACAACTTTGCCGCTCTCGAGAACCACGAGCACTTCATCATCACCGTCGACAATCATCGCTCCGGCAAGCCCGCCCCGAGTATCGGAAAGTTTGGCCACTTTGATACCCAGCCCGCCGCGTTGTTGGGAGCGATACTGGTCGACCGCAGTTCTCTTGGCGTAGCCACCCTCGGTGACAACGAAGACAAACCCCTGGTCGCTCACGATTGAGGCAGACAAGAGATGATCCTCTCCTCGGAACTGCATGCCCTTGACGCCACCGGTTGAGCGACCCATCGGCCGCAAGCTTTGATCAGTTGCTGTAAACCTCAGCGACATTCCCGCTTTGGACACCAACAACACGTCGTCACCTTCGTTCAGGAGCCGCGCCGCTACCACCTCATCGCCATCGCGAAGGTTAATCGCGATGATGCCGCCTTGACGATTGGTGTCGTACTGGGTGAGAACGGTTTTCTTCACCATTCCTTGTTTGGTGGCCAGGACCAAGTACTGAGCATCCTCGTAATGGGCGATATCCAGAATTTGGGCAATACTTTCCTCTGGTTGCAGCGCCAACAAGTTGGCCACGTGCTGACCCTTCGCGTCGCGGCCCGCTTCTTGAACCTCATACGCCTTAGCTCGGTATACCCGACCTAAATTCGTGAAAAACAAAAGCCATCGATGTGTGGTCGTGACAAAGAAGTGCTCGACGACATCATCGGCTCGAAGCTGAGCACCCTTGACACCCTTACCGCCACGATGCTGGCTTCGATAGTTGTCGCTGCGGGTCCGCTTGATATAACCGCCGCGGGTGACCGTGACCACCATCTCTTCTTCGGGGATGAGGTCCTCGTCAGTCATTCCGCCATCGAAGCCCTGCAGAATCTCGGTGCGTCGGTCATCCCCGAAGCGCTCCACAATCTCTTCGAGTTCTTCAGAAACGATGGCTCGCTGACGTTCCTCGCTCGCAAGAATCGCCTTGTATTCAGCGATGAGTTTTTCCAACTCCGCAGCCTGGTCCATGATTTTTTGGCGCTCCAGCGCTGCCAGGCGACGAAGTTGCAGGTTAAGGATCGCCAAGGCTTGATCATCATCCACTCCCAGGAGCTTCTTCAAACCCTCCCTCGCATCGTCGACGGTGGGAGACTTTCGAATCAGCGCAATGACGTCATCCAAAGCGTCGAGCGCTTTCAGGTAACCACGCAGGATGTGGGCGTCCGCTTCTGCTTTATCCAGGCGGAACTGAGTTCGTCGAACAATAACCTCGATTTGGTGCCTGACCCAATGGGTAATGAAGCCATCTAATGTCAGGGTTCGTGGCACTCCATCAACGATTGCCAACATGTTGGCCCCGAAGTTTTCTTGCAACGAGGTGTGCTTGTACAGGTTATTGAGCACAACCTTTGCCACAGCATCTCGCTTGAGAACAATAACGAGGCGTTGACCCGTTCGACCCGACGTCTCGTCACGAATATCGGCGATGCCGGTGAGTTTTCCGTCTTTCACCAATTCAGCGATCTTGATGGCGAGGTTGTCGGGATTCACCTGATAAGGCAACTCAGTGACGACGAGGCAGGTGCGACCCTGAATTTCCTCCACAGTCACCACCGCTCGCATGGTGATCGAACCCCGTCCGGTTCGATAGGCCTCCTGAATACCCTTCGACCCCAAAATCTGCGCACCGGTAGGGAAATCTGGTCCCTTGACTTCAGCAATCGCCGCCTCGAGTAGCTCTTCCCGAGACGCAGTGGGATGGGCAAGATGCCACAGAGCAGCCGCAGCAACCTCCCTCAAATTATGCGGAGGAATGTTGGTGGCCATACCGACCGCAATACCGACCGAACCATTGACTAAGAGATTGGGGAAGCGGCTCGGCAGAATGGCCGGCTCTTGAGTGCGGCCATCGTAATTGTCCTGAAAGTCGACGGTATTTTCTTCGATATCCCGCACCATCTCCATGGCGAGGTTGGCCATCTTGGTCTCGGTATATCGAGGGGCCGCGGCTCCGTCATTGCCGGGGCTTCCGAAGTTCCCTTGCCCTGCAGCTAACGGGTAACGCATGCTCCAGGGTTGAACAAGCCGGACAAGGGCGTCATAAATGGCACTATCGCCGTGTGGGTGAAACTTCCCCATCACGTCGCCGACTACTCGGGAACACTTCGAGAAAGCTTTATCGGGTCGATACCCGCCGTCATACATGGAGTACAACACTCGGCGATGGACAGGCTTCAAACCATCGCGCACATCGGGAAGTGCACGTCCCACGATCACGCTCATGGCGTAGTCCAGGTAGGACCGTTGCATCTCTACTTGAAGATCGACTTGATCAATCTTGTCCGAGCGGAATTCTTGTGTTGTCTCGTCAGTCATGACCGCGTCCTAAATATCCAAAAAGCGAACGTCTCGGGCGTTTTGCTGAATGAAGGTCCTTCTGGCGTCAACGTCTTCACCCATCAAAGTGCTAAACACTGTGTCCGCTACGGCTGCATCTTCCAGGGTCACTTGCAAAAGTGTTCTCGTCTCGGGGTTCATGGTGGTGTCCCACAACTCCTGGTGATTCATCTCACCTAGACCCTTATAACGCTGGACCGCGTTATCTTTCGGAAGCTTCTTACCCTCCTTCTTTCCCGCCTCAATCAGGACATCTCTCTCCCGATCGCTGTAGACATATTCGTGCTCCGCATTGGACCACTTAATTCGATACAGAGGCGGTTGCGCCAAATACACGTAACCCCGCTCGATGAGTGGCCGCATGTAGCGGAAGAGCAAGGTGAGCAACAGAGTGGTGATGTGCTGTCCATCGACATCAGCATCAGCCATGAGGACAATCTTGTGATAGCGCACCTTCTCAACATCAAAGTCCTCGCCGATACCCGCTCCAAAAGCGGTGATCATTCCTTGAATCTCGTTGTTCCCGAGCGCGCGATCGAGCCTGGCCTTCTCAACATTCAGAATTTTCCCGCGCAGAGGCAAAATCGCCTGGGTTTCCGGGTTACGTCCCGATACAGCACTTCCTCCAGCGGAATCACCCTCTACGAGGAAGATTTCGCTGAGTGAGGCATCCTTTGACTGGCAGTCCTTCAGTTTGCCGGGCATTCCGCCTGACTCGAGCAGACCCTTGCGTCGAGTCTGTTCGCGAGCCTTCCTGGCCGCAATACGAGCAGCTGATGCTTGAACAGCTTTGCGAACGACATCCTTACCTTGAGCCGGATTCCGCTCAAACCAATCACCCAGGTGCTCCCCAGTTACCTTCTGCACAAAAGACTTAGCTTCGGTGTTTCCCAGTTTGGTCTTGGTCTGGCCTTCAAATTGTGGCTCTCCCAATTTCACAGACACGACTGCTGTGAGACCCTCCCGAACATCGTCTCCGGTCAGGTTCTCATCTTTGTCTTTCAGTAGCCCCGTTGATCTTGCGTACTTATTAACTAGGGTCGTCAGTGCCGCCCGGAAACCTTCTTCGTGCGTTCCACCCTCGTGAGTGTTGATGGTGTTTGCATAGGTATGAACACTCTCGGAATAAGCCGTGGTCCACTGCAAAGCGACCTCGAGGGCAATGGTCCGCTCAGAGTCTTCCGCCTCAAAAGAAATGATTTCAGGGTGAACAACCTCGGTTTTCTTTGCATTATTGAGATATTCGACGTAGTCGACGAGTCCCTGCTCATACTTGAAGGTGTCGTTACGGCCGCCGGCTGATACACGCTCATCGACAACTTCGATTTGGAGACCCTTGTTGAGAAACGCCATCTGCTGGAAACGAGTCTTCAGAGTTTCGTAATCAAACTCCACAGTTTCAAATATGTTCGAGTTGGGCCAGAACTCTATGGTTGTCCCGGTTTGTTCAGTCTTACCCGACTCTGCGAGCGGTCCCTCAGGAACTCCATTGCGATACGACTGGGTCCAGTGCTTACCTTGGCGTTTGACTTCCACGGTCAATCGCTCTGACAAAGCGTTAACGACACTGCTCCCAACCCCGTGCAAACCTCCGGAGACCGCATAGCCGCCCCCACCGAACTTTCCGCCAGCGTGCAAGGTGGTCAAGACGACCTCGACGGTGGAACGCTTTTCCACGGGGTGATCGTCGACGGGGATTCCTCGCCCATTATCGGAAACCCGGACGCCCCCATCCTTTCCAATGACCACATTGATTTGATCACAATGTCCAGCGAGAGCCTCATCAACTGAGTTGTCCACAATTTCATAAACCAGGTGATGAAGACCGCGTGGACCGGTCGACCCGATATACATTCCCGGTCTCTTGCGCACCGCTTCTAGTCCTTCAAGGACTTGGATGTCGCTGGCGCCGTAAGAGTCTTCTTCGGAAGTTTTCTTCGGCGCTGGTGACATCTTTAATTACTCCTGAAGCTGGGCTCGGATGGAGCAAAATCCGGGAAATTCCTGGGCTTTGCTACTGGCTCCCAGTCTATCGAAGAGGGGTTTGTTAACGGCCTATTTTGGCGCTCTGAGGACAGATTTCTTTTCTTCCCACCAATTACGGTTTTCTACCCGTAAGTATCGCGTGGGCCACGCCCTGGAACCGAGCGAGAGCCATGTTTCCACGAGGGGGCACCCGGTGCTTTCACGACGATATTCGACACGCCGGCGTCGGGAAACCTCTCTTGCAGTGCTTCGAGAAGACTCTTCCTCATTAATTTGAGCTGTGTTGCCCAAGCGCTCGAGTCACACACAATCTCCAGCGCCCCGTCAATAAACCCTGTCGGAGTAGCGTGGGCGGCGACGTCGTCCCCCACAATGTCGGCCCAATGATGGCTCAGTTCAGCTCTTGCCAAACTGGGCGCCCAACCCATATGTTCCGCGAGCTCATCGAACGCATCTGCCATGGATCCCGGATCCCGAAAACGACCAAACGGTTCTGACTCGCTCACGGAACCCTTGTGAGGTGAGCGATAACCTCCAAAGTTCTTGCGTAAACGCTGAAAAACCGATCGGGCTTCAGGGGTGTTCATCGGCGGCTCACCACCCCTCCACGAACATCGAATCGCTCACCCTGTAAGCCGCGCGGAAGATCCTCCTCAACGGCGGTAGTAATCAGTAATTGTTCATAGTTCGAAATGGAGTTCACCAGCTTGTCTCGTCGACGGCTGTCCAGTTCAGCGAAAACGTCATCGAGAATCATGACGGGATCGCCACTTGCCCGTGTTGACCGTATCCACGACGCCATCCCCAAGCGCAAAGAAAGAGCCAAGGACCATGTTTCACCCTGGCTTGCGTGTGTGCGAGCGGGCCGAGCGGCAATGCGCAACTCCGCGTCGTCCCTATGAGGACCAACTAGTGTCATCCCTCGCTCAAGCTCCTCGGACTGTGCTTCATCTAGCGCTCGTCTAAGAACAATGAGTATGGCCTCAGGGCTAGCATCCTGAATCTCATACCCCTTGGGTTGATAGGTCAAAGTAATGGGATCTCCACCAGCGAGGTTCTCGTATTCCGCAGTCACGTACGGGCTAATGTCCTGAAGATTATGAATCCGCGCATAAATAATTTCAGCGGCGGTATGAGCCAGACGTTCAGTCCACGTAGTCAGAGTGGACAGGTCAGAACTTCGTGCTGACTTTCTCAAGGTTTTCAATAGCGAATTTCGTTGCTTAAGAACTCTCTCGAACTCGCTGAAGGTAGCGACCATAGACGGAGAGGCTCCCACCACAAGTTCATCAAGAAAAGCGCGGCGAAAACTTGGTTCTCCTCGAATAATTGCGGAATCCTCAGGGGCGAACATAACTGTCGATACCCAACGAGGAATTTCTGACACTTTAGTTTTCTGACCGTTGAGCAGTGCCTCAGAAGCGCCCTTTCTCTTGAGGGTAAGGCCCGCTGATACTTGTCGATCGCCGTGATGGAGTTGGGCAAAAATAGTCGCGGAGTCGTGGTTATCTCCAATAAGTGGTCCATTGGAAGCCACCCGATGAGAGGTGAGGGTTGCGAGATATCGCACAGCCTCTGCGACATTGGTTTTTCCTTGACCATTAGGACCAATGAGAACGCTGATGCCACGACCAAACTGCGCTCGAGTTGCCTCGTGATTACGCCACTGAGTGAGATCTAACTGACTGATCCACACGAGCGAACTACTAGCGCATCAGCAAATTAGGTTGCAGCAAATAGCGATAGGCGTCGGAATCCGACCCATCCTGAGATTTTTGCGCGGTAATCAAGACCGGACCCGGCTTGTTCGGGTTATCAGTCGACGTGAAGGCAATCCTGACAAACTCCGAATGAGTAGCACTCAGACCATCAATGAGAAATTGTGGTTTGAGAGAAACAACGCATTCATTGCCTACAAGATGACCATCAATCGTCTCGGTAGCTTGAGCCTGCTCACTCCCAAGAGCTTCGAGCGCCACTCCATCACCGGTGAACGAGTACCGAAGAGGTGCTTCTCGTTCGAGAACCAAGGCCACTCGTCGCGTGGCTTCAATGAGATCAGCTGTGCTGACTACCGCGTAGTCGGGAGTTTCAGCCGGGAAAAGCTTCGTGACCGGAGGAAAAGAGCCCTTGATGAGCAATGTGGTGACTGTTCGATCTGCTGACCCGAAGGCGACCAGCTCACGTTCGCCCCCTGTATTGAGAGTGACGGTGATTTCCCCAGCGTGTGCAAAGGTCTTACCAATCTCGGCAAGCGTCCTCGAAGGCACTAAAGCAGTAAGACCTTCTTCGCTCACACCCTGTGCTTTCCACGCCAGTTCTCGGGCAGCGACGCGATATCGATCAGTAGCCATCATCACCAAAGATGAGGGGGAAATATCGAGAAGGACGCCTGTTATCACAGGCGTGACATCATCCCTCGAAGCGGCTGGTGCTACCTGACTTACAGCCATGGCAAAGTCCTCTGAAGGAACTACACCTGTGACACCCTCTACCTCTGGCAAATTCGGGTATTCCTCGACCGGCATCGTTGCGAGCGAAAATTTTGCCGAGCCAGAGGTCACCGTAACGGCAGTTGCAGAAAGTTCACAGACAACCGATTCGTGCGGAAGTCGCGACGCGATCTCTGCCAACAAGCGGCCAGAAACAAGTACTGTGCCTGCGGTCTCTACGTTCGCGTCTACACGTGTCCGTGCTGAAACTTCGTAATCGAAAGATGAAATGGTGACACTGGATCCCTCAGCTGCGACCAACACTCCGCTCAGAATGGGAAGAGTTGTTCGTTGGGGAAGAAGTTTCACAGCAAACGAAACAGCTTCACTGAAGACGTCTTTGTTGACTTCGAATTTCACGTGACACCTGACTTTGTATGCGAGTTCTGCGGTACTCGATTCTGGCATAAAGCGAACTCAATGAGAGAGCGAGATCGTTATTGGCACACCTTAGAGATTAAGAACTGCAATATTCATAACTCTTGTGGAATTGTGGATAACTTTCGAGTTATGGCTTATTTGCCTTAAAACTACATTCGTGTGAGATGTGTATGTTTCGGCGGACAGAGTGTGGACGAAAATCCGAGATTACACAGGAATCACAGAAAGAAATTTTTCCTGTGTAAGGACATGGCGTGTCATCCCCAGCATGAAGAGGGTTTTTCACAAGTTATCCACAGTGTGGGAAACCCTCAACTAGAACTTGATTGACTTTAATAACTGCTGGTTTGTTTGACCCTGCTCGTAATCTCTGTGACTTGGTTGTAAATCGACCGTCTTTCCTTCATGAGCTCGGTAATTTTTTTGTTTGCGTACATGACGGTGGTGTGGTCGCGATTACCGAACAGTTGGCCAATTTTAGGCAGTGACAGATTCGTCATTTCACGACAGAGATACATAGCTACCTGGCGTGCAAGCGCAATTGTCTGGGATCGTGACGAGCCATAGAGGTCTTCAACACTGAGCTGAAAAAAGGTCGCGGTGATGCTGATGATGTCAGCGGGTGAGACGACGTTGGTGTCTTCGGTAAGGACCAAGTCTTTTAATACGGTCTGGACCAAAGGCATATCAACGGTGGCTTTATTCAAATTCGCGAAAGCGGTGACGCGAATGAGGGCACCTTCAAGCTCTCGAATATTGGAGGACACCTTTGAGGCCATATATTCCACAACGTCCTCGCTGATATCAATGTGTTCGCTTGCCGCTTTCTTGCGCAAAATTGCGATGCGAGTCTCTAAATCCGGTGCTTGGACGTCAGTAATCAGACCCCATTCGAACCGACTGCGCATGCGATCTTCGAATCCCGTGAGCTGCTTGGGGGGCAGATCGCTGGTGACGACAACTTGCTTGTTGTGGTCATGGAGAGTGTTGAACGTGTGGAAGAACGCTTCTTGGGTGGAATCTTTTCCCTGAAGGAACTGAATATCGTCGATCAGAAGAATGTCGATTTCTCGGTAGCGCGCTTGGAATTCAGGCGCACGGTTGTTGGCAATGGCATTGATGAAGTCGTTGGTGAACTCTTCAGACGATACGTATCGCACGCGAATGCCTTTGTACAGGCTCTGAGCGTAGTGACCGATCGCATGCAGGAGGTGTGTTTTACCCAGCCCTGAACCCCCGTAAATAAACAATGGGTTGTATGCCTTGGCTGGTGCTTCTGCTACTGCGACGGCGGCGGCATGGGAGAACCGGTTTGAGGAGCCGATGACGAAGTTGTCAAAACTGTATTTATTGTTCAAGCGTGCCTGGTCCTGGCCCGTGAGAACTGGTTCTGCGGTGCTCGTGTCGGGCACATAGTCAGTCATCAGCGGCTCGTCAGCCGGAATCTGTAAGACGTCACTTTCAATTTCAGGGTTGACGACGATGGCAAAGCTGCTGATATCTGAGTCCTCGATGCTTTCTAGAGCCGCGAGCAAAGGTAGACGAACGCGTTGCTCCAACATTCCTCGGGTGAGCTCATTGGGAACTTCAAGATAAAGAACCCCTGCCATGACTCCTCGGGGTTCAACGAGGTCAAGAAAGCCCCAAAGTTGGGGTGTGATACGCGCATCAGTAGTGAGATGGCTCTTCACGTTATGCCAGAAATCGAGAACGTCGTTTTCTGGATCGGTCACGAGAGGGCCTTTCGCTCTTCTGTCACGAAGTAGACACTAATTCTGAGGGTGGACGGTGGCGCTGTGTCCAGAGTAGAGATTAGCTGTGGATAACTCTATTTGGGAAATTTGGTTTGACCCGCTGAGATTTGAGGCTTATCCTGTAGTGTCCCGCTTTCGGGAGCAGATGTACCGGCCTCGTCGCCGGATCAGTAACAAGGAGTTCTTGGCATGAGCAAGCGCACGTTTCAACCCAATAACCGCCGGCGCGCCAAGGTTCACGGCTTCCGTTTGCGGATGCGCACTCGTGCCGGCCGCGCCATCATCGCTGCTCGCCGCCGTAAAGGCCGCGAGCGCCTCTCTGCCTAACTCGAAGGACACCCCGTGCTAGCGCGGGCACACCGCATCGTCGAAGGTGATGAGCTCCGGCGTATTTCTCGGCGCGGCACTCATTTTCGGTGCTCGCTGTTCATTGCATCGCGCGACGTGACGACGTCCAGCGATCCTGCTCGCTTTGGTTTTGTCACCTCGAAAAAAGTGGGTGGAGCAGTCATCCGAAACCGGGTTAAGCGACGCTTACGTGCTCTCGCGGCGCAGACACTGCGCAGTTATCCCCAGGGGTACGACATCGTGGTTCGAGCCCATTCTGATGCTTCCCGGGCGACCTACGAAGAGCTCTCTGTGGCGTGGTCACAAATGGAAAGCCAGCTGGTCGGCTGATGACAAGAGTCGTTCTGTTCGCCCTGTTGATTCCCCGGAACATTGCCATTGGGGTGCTGCTGGTGTACCGAAAGCTGATTTCCCCTCTCTACGGGCAAGTCTGTCGGTACCATCCCAGTTGTTCGACCTACACACTTCAGGCGATTCAGTACCATGGGGTTGCAAAGGGAGTCGCACTCGGCTCATGGCGCATTCTGAGATGTAACCCTTGGTCACGAGGTGGGATCGATGATCCACCACCAGGACCACGAGATCACTTTGTGGTGGGACCGGTAGGGTTTGTCGGAGTTAAGGGAAGGTAAGACGTGGAGTTTTTTGACACAATTCTGTGGCCTATCAGGTGGGTCATCGAGGCTGTGCTCGCGGGCTCTCACGCAGTTCTAGAGTCCCTTGGCATGGATCCGGCTTCCGGCTCTGCCTGGTTCTTCTCGATCATGGTGCTCGTCCTCTTGGTCCGTGCCGCGCTTATTCCTGTTTTCGTGCGCCAGATTAAGAGCCAGCGACGCATGATGGAGATTGCCCCAGACCTGAAAAAAATTCAGGATAAGTACAAGGGGAAGAAGGACCAGTTCTCTCGTGAAGCAATGTCGAGAGAAACGATGGCTCTCTATTCCAAGGCCGGAACGAACCCCTTCTCATCGTGTTTACCTCTCCTGCTCCAAATGCCTATTTTCTTTGGTCTCTTCCGGGTACTTCAGACGGCGGCCGAAGGACGAGCTGGTGTGTCTTTTATGACTGAGGAACTCGCAGAACAATTCGGTCAAGCCGCGCTGTTTGGTTTCGCACCCCTCAAAGCGACCATGATCGCAGCCTTCTCGGAGGGCTCTGGATACAGCTCGAGCGAAACCATCGGAATCGCTATCACCGCCGGAATCATGGTCGTGCTCATGTCGGCATCGCAGTTCATCACTCAGCTGCAGATCATGTCCAAGAACCAGTCGCCGGCGATGAAAGAAAGCCCGATGTATCGCCAGCAACGCATCTTGCTCTACATGTTGCCGCTGGTCTTCTTATTCTCGGGCGTCTACTTCCCGCTCGGTGTGATGACCTACTGGTTGGTATCGAATATCTGGACTATGGGTCAACAGTTCATTGTTATTCGCAACATGCCCACGCCAGGAAGTGATGCTGATAAAGCTCGTGAAGCGCGCCTCGCGAAAAAGCGAGCACGTAAAGGCATTGTTCTCGTGGAGGAGGAAGAGGAGCCTCAAGAAGAACAAGAGAAGGGTCAACGCGCTCAACCCAAGAGCAAGAATCGTTCGAAGAAAAAGAAGAAGAGGAAGTAATGGCCACCAAGGACGAAGAGATTGTCGTTCCCGACGAGGGCGAGCTTGCCGCTGATTATCTCGAGAGCCTTCTCGATATAGCGGATCTTGATGGCGACATTGAAATCGAGGTCAAGCAGGAGCGGACCTACGTCACTGTCGGTTCCGCGGACACCAACGACCTCGATGCTCTGTCCTCTCCTGACGTGGTAACGGCTTTGCAAGATTTGACTCGGCTTGCGGTTCAACAAAAGACAGGAGAGTTCGCGCGCCTTGTCCTCGACATCGGTGGCTCCCGAGAGGCACGCGAGAAAGAATTGGAAAAGCTCGTCAGCGTAGCGATTGACAAGATCGAGAACGGTGCCAAGTCTGCAGCCCTGCCACCCATGAGTAGCTATGAGCGAAAATTGGTCCATGACATGGTCGCCGAACGAGGCTTCCACTCTGGTTCAGAAGGTGAAGGCAAAGACCGTCACACGGTCATCACCGCTGCATCGTAGGGAATGTTTCACGTGAAACATTCCGAGATTGAACCCGAACCGATCGCCGCAGAAAAACTCTGCGGAGAAGCGTTACCGACCCTGCGGCTTTTTGCCGAGCACCTCGCTCAGTGGGGAGAGGAACTCGGTCTTGTGGGGCCGCGAGAACTCGATCGGTTGTGGACTCGCCACATCTTGAACTCGGCTTTGGTCGCCCACAAGATCGGAACCGGCACCCTCATCGACATTGGATCTGGTGCAGGTTTTCCCGGCCTCGTGATTGCGGCCATTCGCCCCGATGTGCAGTGCACCTTGATCGAACCTCTAGGACGGCGAGCCCACTGGCTTCGAGAGGAAGCCCATCGCCTGGGTCTTACCAATGTCGAGGTTCGAAACGAGCGGGCGGAGGAAGCCGCAGGGCACGTGATTGCGGACTTCGTCACAGCTCGGGCTGTCAGCGCCCTCAAGACCCTTGTTCCCCTCGCTGCGCCTCTATTGAAACAGGGTGGCCAGTTAGTCCTGATGAAGGGCCAGAAGGTGGAAGATGAGGTTCGCGCGGCGGCACCGATTCTCGTGAAGTGGAGTGTGTCTAACCCTGCTATTGAAGTGACCGGGCCAGAGTTTGATACCGAAGAAACGCGCATCTTTCGGGCTACAGTGGGATGACGATACGAATGTTTCACGTGAAACATTGGAGGGAATGCCCGGGTGAGCCAGTCGCAATTTGATAATTCGACTCCATTGGCTTCCGAGCTTGCTGATCTAGCCCAACGACGGGCTGCCTTGGCTCGAGCTGTTGTCCCGAAACCGCCTCGCACACGAGTAATCACGGTTGCAAATCAGAAAGGTGGGGTGGGGAAAACGACCACCGCTGTGAACATTGCGGGCTCTCTTGCTCGCTTTGGTAGCACTGTGTTGGTGATCGATCTCGATCCGCAGGGCAACGCGTCAACTGCTTTAGGTATCGAACACCATGGCGATGTGACCAGTATCTACGACGTCATCGTGGGGGTAACTCCCCTTGCTGACGTTATTCAAGTGAGTCCGGAGAATTCGACACTGTTGTGCGCACCGTCGAATCTTGATCTTGCTGGCGCAGAAATCGAGTTAGTCTCGATGGCAGCACGGGAGTACCGCCTTCAGCGAGCAGTTCAAGCCTTCCTCGATTCACCCGCGGGGGCAGGCGTCGACTATGTCTTGATTGATTGCCCTCCTTCGCTGGGCTTGCTCACCATCAACGCTTTTGTGGCCGCCACAGAGGTCCTTTTGCCCATCCAATGCGAGTACTACGCCCTCGAAGGCGTAAGCCAACTGGTGAGCAATATCGAGCTCATCAAGGGACATTTGAATCCTGACCTGAGGTTGTCGACCATTGTGCTCACGATGTTTGACAGAAGGACCAACCTTGCTCATCAAGTGGTGACTGATGTCAGGTCCCACTTTCCGAACGAGACGCTAGCCACAGTGATTCCACGGTCTGTCCGCGTGTCAGAAGCCCCGAGTTACGGCCAGACAGTGATTGAGTATGACCAAGGCTCCCCCGGTGCAGTTGCGTATCAGGAGGCTGCCGTAGAAATCGCTACCAGAGGAGCATCACAGTAATGGCGCAAAAGAGAACGGGCCTAGGTCGAGGTATCGGTGCTCTCATTCCGGGAGCACCCACGACGGGGGATCGCCCCGTTGACGTTTTCTTCCCTGCGAGCGCTGAACAAGGTGACATGGTGTCCATTCCGGGCGCCACGTTGGTGTCTGTTCCGCCCTCGAGCATTCGACCGAACCCTCAACAGCCCAGAAAAGAATTTCGACAAGACGAGCTTGACGAACTCATCCACTCGGTGACGGAGTTTGGTGTTTTGCAGCCGATCGTCGTTCGCCCTTTGTCCTCGCCCGAGGGCACTGTTCAGTTCGAGCTGATTATGGGAGAGCGTCGTCTTCGGGCGGCGACTGCCGCTGGTCTTGCCACAATTCCCGCAGTGGTGCGGGACACTGACGATGATGCGATGCTGCGCGACGCACTGTTGGAAAACCTGCACCGCGCGAACTTGAACCCATTGGAAGAGGCGTCGGCCTACCAGCAGCTTCTTTCCGATTTTGGAATTACCCAGGATGAGCTTGCTGCGAAGCTGGGTCGCTCGCGTCCCCAGGTGACGAATACGTTGCGCCTGTTGCGTTTACCAGCGGATGTCCAGAAGAAGGTCGCTGCAGGGGTCCTGAGTGCTGGCCATGCGCGTGCCCTGTTGTCGATGCCCGATGAGGCGGGGATGTCCACGCTCGCAGACAAGATAATCAAGCGTTCCTTGACCGTGCGTCAGGCGGAAGAGGAGGCTGGTCTCGCGAAGGCTTCCCGCCCTGGGACTCGGAAGGTGCGCGGTGGCGGGCGAAGTGAAGGTCTCGACGATATTGCAGAGCGGATGGGAGATCGACTCAATACGCGAGTACGTATTTCACTCTCGAAAACTAAAGGCACACTGGCGATTGATTTTGCCACGGTGGCCGACTTGAACCGGATTCTGGGAGAGCTCGGGGAACCTGGGTTCAAGCCCTAGCTCGAGCAGCATCCACGAGCGCAGCGTAGACCCCACCGACGTCATAGCCAGCTGAATCGAGCGCAAGAGCAGTGCTTGACGTTTCGGTCAAACCGGGCATGGTGCTCGCTTCTAAGAACCATGCGGTGTTGTCGGCGTCGATGATGAAGTCGACGCGCGCGAGATCTCGAAGACCCAGCGCATCGAATACTGTGAGCGCGAGATCGCTGACTGTTTTCTGCACCTTTTCGTCGAGTCTGGGTGGGGTGTAAAAGCGCGTTGCCCCCGCGGTATAGCGAGCTTCAAAATCGTAGTGCCCCGAAATGGGCTCTATTTCGACCGCGGGGATAGCTCGGGGACCATCGCCGGTGTCAATGATCGGGACACACACTTCGACTCCGAGGATTCGTTGTTCGATAAGGGCAACGTCCGAGTAGGTAAAGGCGTGGACCATGGCTTTGCGCAAGTCTTCAGGCGAGTCGACCCAGGACACACCTTGAGCTGAGCCTCCCTGAGCAGGCTTGACGATGAGGGGGACACCAAAAGTATTCGTTACCGTCTCGAGCACACTCTCGGCACCGAGCTCCCGGAAAGCATCACGGGACAGGGTAATGGAGCGAGGGGTGACGACTCCCGCTCGTTCCACCAAGCTCTTCGCCACGGGTTTATTCCAGGCAATGCGTGAGGCATCGGCAGTGGAACCCACGTAGGGAATCCCCAGCATCTCGAGTAGGGCGCGGAGCGCCCCGTCTTCCCCAGAGGCTCCGTGGAGCACAGGCCATACGACTGACGGGGGCTCCTCGTTGAGGTGCTCGATGAGGGACCCATCAGGATCCCTGATGTCCACGCTCACATCGTGCGAGAGCAAACCGTCGGCGACGCGGCGACCCGATTTGAGCGAGATATCGCGCTCGTGAGAAATCCCGCCGGAGAGAATGAGAACGTGTGGTTGGTCAGTCATCGCTACACAACCTCGGGCGGCGGCGACTCGAGGTTAGCGGCGAGAGGAATCTCTGAGGTAGCAGGTCCGAAGGTGTCGACGAGTTCGCGTTCCGCGGTAATCACCCGACCGAGCCGGCGAATGCCTTCGGTGATGAAATCAGCGTCGGGGTAGCAGAAGGCGAGCCGGATGTTTCGTTGCCCTTCGCCGTTGGCGAAGAAGGCTGTGCCGGGTGTGTAGGCCACGAGTTCCGTGATCGCGCGCGGAAGCATTTCTTTGGAATCGAGCCCTTCGGGGAGGGTGAGCCACAGATAGAAACCGCCAGCGGGGGAGGTATGAGTCACATCCGGAAGGTAGGTCGCGAGAGCCGCAGACATAGCATCACGCCTCTCCCGATAGATTCCCCGGAATGTATCGATTTGTCCCTTCCAGTCATGAGAGGAGAAATACTCCGCCAGAATCATTTGAGCAAAGGAGCTGGGAGAGAGAATGGCAGCCTCTGAAGCTAAAACGAGCTTTTCTCGTATTCCATGGGGGGCAACAACCCATCCGACTCGGAGGCCGGGAGCAAAGGTTTTCGAGAACGAGCCGAGATAAATGACACCCGCTTCATCCACACTGCGCAGGGCCTGTGGCGGCGGTGAATCGAACCACAACAATCCATAGGGGTTGTCCTCCACAACAAGAATTCCGTGCGCCTGAGCGATATCCAGAATCTCGACGCGTCGAGAAGCCGACAGTGTTACACCTGCTGGGTTTTGGAAATTGGGAATCAAGTAGAGGAACTTGATCGGGATTCCTGCAGCTTTGAGTTCCTCAATGCGTTCGGTCAACGCGGCAGGAATCATGCCGTGCTCATCCATATCGATGTGTTCGACACGAGCTTGATACGAGCGGAACACACCCATGGCACCGACATAGCTTGGTGACTCAGCGAGAATCGCATCGCCAGGATCGATGAAGAGTTTGGTCACCAGGTCAAGACCCTGTTGGGAGCCGGTCGTTACGACGATGTCGTCGACTCCCGCCCGGATTCCTTCTTCAGCCATGATGGTGCGGATGTGTTCCCGCAGGGTGGGGAGACCCTGGCCAGAGCCGTACTGAAGAGCAGCGGGGCCGTTTTCGGCAAGAACGGTATCGACGGAGCTGCGCACTTTATCGAAAGGCAAAGCAGCGACATAGGGCATGCCTCCGGCAAGAGAGACAACCTCGGGCCGTGAGGCCACAGCGAACAAAGCCCGCACTTCACTGGCGCTTAAACCCGCTGCGCGCGCGGCATAGTTATCAAACCAGGGGTCGAGAGAGATTCCCGAGCCGGGTGACATCATGACAACACCTTGTCGCTGGGTGGACTGGAGCCCCCAGAATACGCGGGTTTGTGGAGAGTGTGGTGTTTAGGCCAGAAATTCTTGAAGGTCGGCCTCCAGCGCGGGCTTGGGCTTTGCTCCAATCACCGTCTTCACGACCTCGCCACCCTTGAACACCTTCATAGTGGGAATCGAGGTGATTTGAAACTTCATGGCTGTTTCGGGGTTGTCGTCCACGTTGAGTTTGACGACATCGATTTTGTCGGAGTGCTCTGTCGCGATCTGGTCAAGGATGGGAGATACAGCGCGGCAAGGGCCACACCATTCTGCCCAGAAATCCACCATGATCGGCTTCTCACTGGCAAGGACCTCGGTGTCAAAGTTCTGGTCGGTGACATCTCTCGCGCTGCTCATATTCTCTCCTTTGTAACTGGCGCTTTAGGCGCTCTGGCTTGCTGCTGTCTGTTTCTGCGGCAGTGATTCGAGGTAATGCTGGGCATCCAGAGCCGCCACGCATCCCGAACCGGCGGCCGTGACAGCCTGCCGATAGGTCGGATCGATGACGTCTCCGGCCGCAAAGACCCCCTCGAGGTTAGTCTTCGAGGTCCGTCCATCCACAGCGATGGTCCCTTCAGGCGTCAGATCGAGTTGCCCGTGAACGACGTGGGTGCGGGGGTCGGAGCCAATCGCAATAAAAAGCCCAGAGACATCGAGCGTTCGCTCATCACCGCTGATGGTGTCGACCAGACCAATACCTGCCACCAGGTCGTCGCCGTAGATGTGTTCCACGGTGGCGTTCAGGATGAACTCAATTTTGGGGTCATTGTGGGCGCGCTCCTGCATGACGGCTGACGCGCGAAGGTTTTCGGAGCGGTGAATGATGTAGACCTTGTCGGCAAACCGAGTGAGGAAGGTCGCTTCCTCCATCGCCGAGTCTCCCCCACCAACCACGGCGACGACCTTTTCGCGGTAGAAGGCTCCATCGCACGTGGCGCACCATGACACCCCGTACCCGCTGAGGCGGTCTTCGTCCGGAATACCAAGCTTCCGGTAGGCAGAACCGGTCGCGACAATGACCGCCGAAGCTTCTACCGTGTCTCCACCACCCAACGAAATCTTCTTGACAGGTCCCGCCAGTTCGACAGAAGTCACATCGTCATACATGATTTCGGCGCCGAAGCGTTCGGCTTGCTTTTGCATATGTGTCATGAGCTCGGGCCCCATAATTCCTTCAGGGAATCCCGGGAAATTATCGACATCCGTGGTGTTCATGAGGTCACCACCGAACTCAACTGACGACGCGACCACTAACGGGTTGAGGTTCGCTCGAGCTGCGTAGATTGCTGCGGTGTAACCAGCAGGCCCCGATCCAATGATGACGACGTCTCTCATGCCCACACTCACTTTCCTCCACCGCTAGCAACGCAAGTCTAGGAGGAAGTATTCCCTCTCTTGGTGAACGGGAGGTGTCGGAGAACGGGATCGATGATGGCCCTGGCGTCAGGGCTCCGTAAGGCAAGCAGAACTCCGCCATAGACGAGCACCATCGCGACGGTGATGACGACCATGACGAGAGCAGACCACACGGCAGACTGGGTGAGATACGCGCCACCGTCGACACCTCCCCAAGCCATCAGCAATGCCACGCCGACCCCGCTTGCAGGAAGGGCAGCGAGAGCGAAGCGGGCAAAGGTCGCCATCAACGGACTGAGGTTGAGACCTCCCAGTTTTCTGCGCAGCACCGCAATAGCGGTGACCGTTTGGATTGTCCCTGCGATGCTGGCCGAGAGAGCTAGACCATAAGCAATCTGGTCGATTGGAAGCGTCGATGCGGTGAGCGCGAGGGAGATGAACACGACGGCTTGGAGGACTTGAAGAAAGAAGGGGGTCCTGGTGTCCTCCAAGGCATAAAACACCCGCTGGACCACGAACAGAACACTGAAGGCGAGCAGACCGAGCGCGTAAAAGCTAATAACGAGAGCCATCGCTCGAATCGACTCCCCCTCTCCCCCGAACTGCCGTGCGAAGGGGAGTGACACCACAATCAGGCCCACCGTCGCCAGCACCATGAATACTCCAATGCGCGAGACGGACTCGACGAAGTCTCCCCGAACAGCCTCACTGTCGCCATCTCTGGCATGGGTTGACATCCGCGTGAAGTACGCGGTGGCTAATGACACGGCCACGACAGAGTGCGGAAGCATGAAAATCAGCCACGAGAAGCGCAGGATTGCCAAGCTCGGCGCGTCACCACCTGCTGCGAGGGATGCCACGTTGGCCTGCACGACCCCTGCGATCTGAGCCACCAGGATCATGCCAAACATCCAGGACACGGCTCGCCCGGTTTTCCCGAGCCCCACCCCGCGCCAACGGAAGTCAGCCCGAAAGCTGAGACCGGCTCTGCGCCAAAACAGGAACAGAATGAACGCTTGCGCAGCCACTCCGGCGGTCGCCGAGCCAGCGAGGAGGCTCACCATGGAGGATGACCACTCCAGGGCCTCAGACGTGTCGCGGCCGGGAAAAACGACACCAAAGATGACCAAACCGGTCATTGCCACAATGTTGTTGAGCGCTGGTGCCCAGGTGAACGGACCAAAAACTTTCCTTGCGTTGAGAACTTCGCTGAGCAGGCTGTAGAGGGCGTAGAAGAGAACCTGGGGCAAACACCAGTAGGCGAAGGCCACGGCCAGGGCTATCTCCTCTGGGCTAAAGCCTCGACCGCCATCGCCTCCGCTTTGCGCATAGAGCGCCACGAGGGCGGGAGCCAACAGGGTCGCCAACGCAGCAACGGCGAGAAAGATAACGAATCCCAGGGTGACAATCTTGTTGATGAAACTTTGACCGCCATCCCGGTCAAGGCCCGCCTTTACAATGTGAGGCACCAGCACCGCACTCAGAACACCACCGGCCACAATCGCGTAAATATTGTTCGGTAGTTGGTTCGCAAGGGCAAAGGTGTCAGCGCCCGCTCCCACAGTTCCTAGGGTTCTCGCGAGAATGATGGCGCTGATGAAGCCAAGAATTCTCGACACCACAGTTCCAGAGGCGAGAATCATGCTGGCCCGACCGACGCCTCGAGGTTCATTACTCGGTGTCGTCATGCTCACCTCCGACCTGCGCACGTCGGCGCTGAATGGCTCGAATCAAACCGAAGGTGAACACTCCCCCCACCAGGCCAGCAAGTGCAAACGCAATGACGCCCTCCCACCCAGCTCGGATAGTGACGGGGATGGTGACTCTTTCTCCCACCAGGGTGCCAGCTGCTGAGTACAGGCTGAACTCCACGGGCACTGATCCATTCGCCAGGGATTGAACCGGGATGAAAACGCGCACGGAGGACTCAGGCTCTATTTCGACTCGGCTGCGGGGTTCTTCGACAGCCAAGATTCCGGTGGTGGGCCGGACTTGAAGGGTGACGACGACGGAGGAGGCAAGGTCGTTGTTGATGGTGATGGGTAGTTCAGTTTGGTCGCTCAGGACCGTGATGGAGCTGCCTTGTTCGACTCGAACAGAGTTCTGAAAGTCCCTGGATTCTTGTTGTGCTCTGTCCCATTCGCTGACCAAACCGTTGGGGTTATCGCTCCATGTTGAGGACAGTAGGGCTTGGTATCTGTTCCATCGCGGGAAGACGGCGCCCCCGGGATCAGCAGCGATGGTCGCAAAAGCGACGTCGCTCTCCCAGAGTTCTTTGACCGAGCTCACGAAGGTCTGCCACTCCCGGGTCTGCGGAATAGTGGTGATTCCTGACAGCGTCTCGGTTGCCGGGGCTTCGAGAGGCACAGCGACCGTGGTGGCCAGTCGCATGGTGCCAAAACCTTCGAGGACGGAGCGCAGGCGAGGCGCGATGGCGGTGGCGGGGAGTCGCCCGGTACTAAAGACCAGCACTTCGTCGTTGCCGGTGAGTGCGCGGTATCCGATGATGCCTTGAGCGCGTTGGAGGTCTGCTTGGGCTTCGAGCTCGGTCGGTGCTTGAAGAGCATCAGTTGCCAGCCCGGTAAGTTGCGCGTCCACTCGGATAATCCTTGCCTCACCAATGGACACGACGGCTCGGTCGGTGGGCAGGCTGTTGCTGGAAAGGAGGATTGCTGAGGCGGATCGTGTTGCGAGGGTGGCGAGTTGGTCGTTGCTGATGGCATCGCCGTGAACCCACGGGTACTCCCCGAGCTTCGCGTAGACGAGCGTGTCGATGGCCAAGGTTGCGAGCGGGTCGGCGTCGGCCCACGGCAGGGCGAACTGGGTGAGGCCCGCGGTGCCGAGCGTGCTCGCCCACGCCAGCGCTTCGGGTGGCGCCTGGTCGCCCAGCACCGTGATGGAGCTCGTAATTCGACTATCGATGGCGAGGGTGGCGGGAAAGGCCTCGAGCGCGCTGGTCACTTGGTTGAGAGATCCGCCCGCAATGGTTTGAGCTTGCAGTTCCGCGGGAGTGAGAGCCTGACCACCACTGGCAGACGTGGTCAAGGTGACAATCGGTGCGATGGACGCTTGCGGGAGTTCCGTGTTGGGGGGTGTGAGGATGAGGATTTGGCGCCCCACCAGTTGGCGTAACTCTGGAACCAGGTTTCCTGGGTTCGAATAGACCACTTCAAGTCCGAAAATCGCTGGTTCTATGGGCTCTTCGGGGTCTTCTGGTGCGACTCGGCTGATAAGGGTTTCGGGGGTGAAGCCGAAAATGATTTCTCTCGACTCCAACTGGGGGACCTCGGGACTTTGCGCGCGGCCTATTTCCTCGACCACGGGCGAGCTGTCCCCGGAAATGAAGCGCCGAATCTGCTCTTCGCTGGTGAACGCGTCTTCGGTGAGGCTCACCACCACATCACCTGAGGACAATGTTCCGGTTTCATCGGCGCGCAAAATCACGCTGTAAGCGCCGCCGAGCGCGGGTTCGATAATGCCCCCAGCGTCGACGATGAGGTCCACCCGCGCCTGAGACCGTTCGTCATTCGCGTGAGCGGGGCCGAGGGGGGTCAGAACCGAGAGCGCGAGCGCCACAAGCACCCCGAGGCTGACGAGAGTTCGTCGAGGTGTCCTCACGCGAGTGCTGATGGTCGAATTATCCACGCCTGCGCGTCACTGTCCCCCGGGCTGGCATGGTTCAGAGTCTAGACTCTGAACACTATGTCGAGCGTTGCGAAAGCCGTGGAAACACTGCGACTCGTCACCTCCCGAGAGCCGATTAAAGGGCTCGCGGAAGCCTTTTCTCAGGCCGGTCATGAGTTGGCGCTCGTCGGCGGTCCCGTGCGTGACGCGTTTTTGGGTCGTGACGTTCACGACCTGGATTTCACCACGTCCGCCACCCCACACGAGACCGAAAAACTGGTGAAACCTCTCGCCGATGCGGTCTGGGATGTGGGGAGGGCCTTTGGCACGATTGCTGCCCAGCTTGGTGAGCACACGGTGGAAATCACCACCTACCGAGCCGATTCCTACGACGGCTCGAGCCGCAAACCAGAGGTTCGCTTCGGGAAGAGCCTCGAGGACGATCTTTTCCGGCGAGACTTCACCATGAACGCGATGGCATTGACCTTGCCTGAGGTGAAGCTTGTTGACCCCTGCAATGGCCTTGACGACCTCTTGGCCGGCGTGCTTCGCACCCCCGCCAAGCCTGAAGTGTCGTTTGATGACGATCCCTTGCGCATGATGCGGGGCGCTCGATTTACCAGCCAGTTAGGTGCTTCAATTCACCCCGACACCTTGGCGGCGATGACCGCTCTCGCGCCGAGAATCGCTGATATTTCGGCGGAGCGGGTGCGTGAGGAGCTCACTCGCTTACTCTCCACCAATTCGCCACGGGCGGGTCTCGAGGTGTTGGTGGAGACAGGGATAGCAGAGGTGGTCCTGCCCGAGTTGCCCGCTCTGCGTTTGGAATCAGATGAACACGCCCACCATAAGGATGTGTATCAGCACACGTTGACGGTGCTCGAACAAGCCATCGATGAAGAGCGACGACGGTTCCCGGATGAAGGACCAGATGTGGCGCTTCGTGTGGCGGCCCTGTTGCACGACATTGGGAAACCTGCCACCAGGCGATTTGAGGGTGGCGGTGTTGTGACGTTCTACCATCACGACGTTGTCGGCGCGAAGCTCGCGAAAAAGCGCCTCAAGGCGCTTCGGTTTGATAACCACACGATCGAATCGGTGTCGAAGCTCATCGAGCTCCACCTGCGTTTTTTTGGGTACTCGGAGCAGGCGTGGTCTGATTCCGCTGTGCGACGTTACGTGCGTGACGCTGGTGATGAGCTCGAGCGACTTCACATTTTGGTGCGGGCCGACGTCACTACCCGGAATAAACGCAAAGCAGACCGCCTGTCGTTTGCGTATGACGACTTGGAAGCTCGGATTGCGGCGCTTGCTGAACAGGAAGAGCTTCAAGCTATTCGCCCTGAGCTCGATGGCGAAGCCATTATGGACATTTTGAATCTGAAGCCCGGTCGTGAAGTGGGTGAGGCCTACCAATTCCTCCTCGATGTGCGACTCGACGAAGGGGAAATTGGTGTCGCTGAGGCAACGAAGCGCCTTCGTGCATGGTGGGAGTCCCGCTAGCTGTTGCCCTAGGGCGGGCTGACGCCTAGACTGTGGCAGTTGTCTTCTTGCAAGACACAGCACTGATCCCTCCTGTTGCAGAAATCCTGTAACCGTTGAGTCCGAAGGAGGTGGGGTAGTCGTGCACGATTATGAACTGATGGTCATTCTTGACCCAGAGACCGATGAGCGCACCGTTGCTCCCAGTCTCGAAGCGTTCTTGGAGGTCATCCGTAAAGACGGTGGCACCATCGAGAACCTCGACATTTGGGGTAAGCGCCGGTTGGCCTACGAAATCAAAAAGAAGGCCGAGGGCATTTACGCCGTCGTGAACTTCACAGCGTCACCCGAGGCAACCGCTGAGCTCGATCGCCAGCTGCGCCTCAGTGAGGCAGTCATGCGGACCAAGGTCCTGCGCCAAGACGAAGCAACCGTTCGTTTGGGCGCTCCTGAGGAGTCACCTCAGGCGCAGAAGGTTTCCCTCTCTGGCGGCACCAAGCGTCGCAAGTCGGAGTAGATCATGGCTGGAGAAACAATCATCACGGTGGTGGGTAATCTCACCGCGGATCCAGAGCTGCGCTACACCCAGAACGGTGTTGCGGTCGCCAACTTCACTATCGCTTCGACCCCGCGCACTTTTGACCGCGCATCGGGTGAGTGGAAAGACGGCGAGGCCTTGTTCATGCGCGCGAGCGTGTGGCGCGAGTTTGCCGAGCATGTTGCGTCATCTCTGACAAAGGGTGCGCGGGTTGTGGCCACGGGCCGACTGCGTCAGCGCTCTTATGAGACCAAAGAGGGCGAGAAGCGCACGTCGATTGAGCTTGAGGTTGATGAGATTGGCCCTAGCCTTCGCTACGCAACCGCTCAGGTTCAGCGTCAATCGAGTGGCGGCTCCAAGGCTGTGGAGGACGCGTGGAGCGCTCCCGCAGCCGGTGGTGCAACACAGGACCCCTGGGCTACTGCAGCTCCCGCTGACCAAGCTCCCATCGAGGACGCACCCTTCTAACCAACGTTGTAGCGCCCGGGCATCTCGGGTCGCCAGAGTAGAAAGAACATCACCATGGCAGGAAAGTCGAGCGGCGATCGCCGCAAACCACGCATGGGCAAGGGCGGTAAGCCTGCAGCTCCTGTGAAGTCCATCACTGTGGGCGTCATTGACTACAAGGACGTCGCCACGCTTCGCCGGTTCATTTCCGAGCGGGGAAAGATTCGGAGCCGCCGCATCACCGGTGTCTCTGTCCAGGAGCAGCGGTTGCTCGCCAAAGCAATTAAGAACGCACGCGAAATGGCGCTTCTGCCGTACGCGGGCGCCGGACGCTAGGGAGCGGAAACATGGCAAAGCTCATTTTGACAAACGAAGTGGCGGGCCTTGGGTCTGCTGGCGACGTGGTTGAGGTCAAGAACGGTTACGCCCGTAACTTTCTGATTCCTCAGGGGTTTGCTGTTGCGTGGAGCAATGGTGGCCAGAAACAGGTCGATCAGATTCGATCCGCGAGGGAAGCCAAAGTGTTGGCGTCCCAGGAGGAGGCGCAGTCTCTCAAGGACAAGCTTGAGAAGGCTCCTATTGTGTTGAACGCGAAGGCTGGTTCCGAAGGTCGCTTGTTTGGTTCCATCACGCGCAACCACATTGCGGCCGCCATCGAGGCTGCGGGAATCACGGGCGTTGACAAACGCTCCATCGACATTGTGAAGCCCATTAAGTCCACAGGTTCCGCCGAAGTGGTCATCAAGATCCACGATGGTGTTATCGCCACCGTCACCTTGTCGGTGAAGGCGGAAAAATAGCCTTTTTTGGTTTACCGGAGGGCCCCTCGATGTGAGGGGCCCTCACCATTTAAGGCGTTCTTCTCCACACAGAGGCCCCTACCCCACCGAAGTCTAAACTGGTGCTTTATACAGATTCGAAATCAGATTTATGTGGGGTCCTAACCTCGATAAACATGCATAATTTGTCAAGAATTCACGCATTCTGTCCAGAATAATCCCCATTTTATCCACAGGGCTTTCGGCGTTTCTCGACAATCATGCACAGAGTTATCCACAGGCCTCTTTGTGGGATCTCAGCAGCCTCTCTAGGGTGAAAACAAGTTTTGAGAGAGGGAGCTCACACGGCTCCCAAGGACTCCCGAGAGTGTCGGTCGAGGGTGATAGACCTGAGGGAGATGCAAATGGGTCTGTCGTTGTCGTGGAAAGAATAAGGGGGCGTGCCTGTGTCAATTGCTCAGCTGGGAATTGTTCCGGAACCCTCCTCCGAGCGCGGGTATGCCGGAGATCGGACTCCTCCTCACGACGTTCTTGCCGAGCAGAGCACGCTCGGTGGGATGCTGCTGAGCAAGGATGCCGTCGCCGATGTCATTGAGGTTGTGCGAGGTCGAGACTTTTATCTCCCCAAGCATGAAATCATTTTCGACGCGTTGCTCAACCTGTACTCCCATGGCGAGCCGACGGACGTCATCACCGTCTCGGAGGAACTGACCAAGACCGGAATGCTCTCGCGCGCAGGCGGCGTTGATTACCTTCACACGATTGTGTCGGTTGTTCCGACGGCAGCTAGTGCTGGGCACTATGCAGGAATCGTTGCAGACAAAGCTGTCCTGCGCAGGCTAGTTGATGCCGGCACTCGTATCGTCAATATGGGTTATGCGAGTGAGGGAGAAGTCACCGATCTTGTTAACACTGCCCAGACCGAGATTTACCAGGTCGCGGGCGGTGTCGAAGCAGAAGACTATGTTCCCCTCACCGAGGCAGTGTCCGCTGCGGTCGATGAGATAGAGGCCGCGCGCGGACGTGACGGTGAAATGGTCGGTGTGCCCACTGGTTTTGCTGACCTCGATGGCCTCATGAACGGGCTGCATCCTGGTCAGCTCGTGCTTATTGCGGCCAGGCCCGCATTGGGTAAGTCAACTCTTGCCCTCGACTTGGCGCGGAATGCCGCGATTCGCTTCAAACAGCCGACGATTTTCTTCTCTTTGGAGATGGGCAAGTCCGAGATTGCGATGCGTCTGTTGTCAGCGGAGACGTCAATTCCACTCCAGAAGATGCGCAAGGGAATGGTGGAGGCCAGAGATTGGACCACGATTGCGTCAACGCGAGGACGTATCGAGGCCGCTCCGCTCTATATTGACGACAGTCCGAACATGACCCTCGTGGAGATTCGGGCGAAGGCTCGTCGCCTGAAGCAGCGGGTGGGTTTGAAGATGATCGTGATCGACTACCTCCAGCTCATGACCGCAGGAAAGCGGGTGGAGTCCCGCCAACAGGAAGTCAGTGAGTTCTCTCGGGCACTCAAACTCTTGGCCAAAGAGTTGCAGGTTCCGGTCGTCGCACTGTCACAGTTGAATCGTGGTCCCGAGCAGCGCTCCGACCGCAAACCACAGCTGAGCGACCTTCGTGAATCGGGCTCGCTAGAGCAAGACGCTGACGTGGTTATCCTCCTTCACCGCGACAGCGCCTATGAGAGAGATAGCCCACGCGCAGGTGAAGCTGACCTCATCGTCGCTAAGCACCGTAACGGCCCGACCGACACGATTGTGGTCGGATTCCAAGGAAACTATTCGCGCTTCGCGGATATGCCCAAGGTCTAGGTGTCTCGAGGGCCCAAGAACCCTTATTACTCTGGAGGGGTGGTAGCTCCTTCGCAACGCACCCAGCCTCTGCCTTACGCTGTGGTTTCTTCTGTGAGGGCGGTCATTCTTCTGGTCACCGGCTTGGTGATTACGTTTACTCCCGCACATTCGGCTCGGTTTGGCTTGGTTGCACTGGGAATCTTGGCTGTGGTGACGGCGGCTGCGTTGACTCTTGTCTCGCTCGGGCTTTCCACCACGAATACCGGTCGAGGACTCCATCTATGGCAGGCTCTCGTGTCTGTGGTGGTGGGAGCACTCGCCCTCGCTCTTCAAGGAGCCGGAATGATTCTCTTGTTGTGGGCGCTAGTGTTCTGGGCGCTCCTTGTGGGAGTTGCTGAAATCTTCTTTGGTGCTCGTCTCGCTCGAGGGGATGCGCTACGTCGTGACTGGATGACGCAAGGGGCAATGACGGTGGCCCTAGCCCTTGTAGTTCTTTTCCAACCGGCTGACAGTGTTGCTGTGGTGGGTTTCTTAGGCGCGTGGGCTATCGTCCAAGGTGTCTACATGGCCATAGCCAGCGTCGCGCTTCGCTCTCCCTCATCAAAGGACACCGCCCATGCCTGAGCCCACCCGTCGTCAGAAGCTTCGACCGATTGAGTTTGTGATGCTCTCGGGAGTGATGGCTCTTTTCGCCGGTCTGGTGGTCTTGATGGTCACGCGTGATGCGACGGTGTCGATTATTGCCAGCGGCCTGGTTTTTATCGTGGTCATCATCGGAATCGCGATGCTTCTCTTGGCGGTCTCGCCGAATTCGACTCCCGATGGGGAAAAGAGCGAAACCGGGACGGGAAACGACTAGTCGAGGTAATCAACGAGGGACGAGGCTAGTCCCACATAACCTTCCGGCGTGAGCTCTGCAAGGCGTTTCTTGGCAGCGTCCGATATGTCGAGACCGTGAACGAAGGCTGCCAACGCGTCTGCATCGACAGCGTTTCCGCGGGTCAGCTCTTTGACGATTGCATAGGGGTCTGTTTCGGATGAATTACCGCGCACAATCTCTGCTCGCATCACGGTTTGAATGGCTTCGGCGAGAACTTCCCAATTCGACTGAAGGTCAGCCATGAGGGCACGTTCGTCGAGCGAAATTTCGTGAAGTCCCTTGTCGAGGTTGGTGAGGGCCACGAGCGAGTGGCCAAATGCCACACCAATATTCCTTTGTGTTGTCGAATCGGTGAGATCTCGTTGCAAACGCGAGGTCACGAGTGTTGCCGCAAGGCCCTCAAGCAGTGAGCTAGAAATTTCGAGGTTTGCCTCCGCGTTTTCGAAGCGGATTGGGTTGATCTTGTGAGGCATCGTCGAGGATCCCGTTGCACCGGGCTCGGGGATCTGGGTGAGATAGCCCACGGAGATATAGGTCCAGATGTCTGTCGCGAGATTGTGGAGGATACGGTTCGCGTGGGACATCGCGGTGAACAATTCGGCGGTCGCGTCGTGAGATTCGATTTGTGTCGTGAGAGGGTTCCAGGTCAATCCAAGGCCCTCGACAAAGTTCTTGCTCACAATGGGCCAATTCACTCCAGGCTCCGCAACGACGTGAGCTGAGAATGTTCCTGTTGCCCCGGAGAACTTCGCGAGAGAGGGAACGCGAGTGATCCGCTCTCGCACTCTGTTGAGTCGACCAGCAAAGACCGCGAGCTCTTTGCCAAACGTTGTGGGCGTGGCTGGTTGGCCGTGAGTCTTCGCCAACATGGGTGCATCGCGCCAGCTGTGTGCGAGCTCCGTAAGGCGGGTGACGACGGCGTCGAAGGCCGGTAGCCACACCTTGTGCAATGCGTCTCTGGTTACCAGCGCATAGGAAACGTTGTTGATGTCTTCGCTGGTGCAGCCGAAATGGACCAGTTCACTGAGGCTCTCGAGTTTGTGGGAGGCGAGGACATCTCGAACGAAATACTCCACCGCTTTTACATCGTGCTTGGTGACGGCTTCCGTGGCAGCGATCTGGGCGATTTCCGTTTCGCCGAAATCCCTCACAACGGCACGCAGCGACTCGATGGTTTTGGCTGGGAGAGGCGTTGAGCCGGCGACACCCTCTGCGCAGAGAGTGATCAGCCATTCAATTTCGACGCTCACTCGCGCTCTATTCAGAGCCGCTTCCGAGAAATATTCCCCGAGTTCACTGGTTGCTTGGCGGTAGCGCCCGTCAAGAGGACTGAGGGGTTGGTGGCCCAGGTTTGACACGGTCACCTTCCTGTCTGGGAGATTTCCCTCCTCCTATTCTTCCCTATTTTGCTGTCCACCGTGGGGTGGATAGTTCCCAGAGTGTGGCAGCGGGTTGGGCAACATTGCCGGGGCCCACGGAAGGGCAGGATATGTAGACATGGCGCGCGACATTGACAGCTCGCCAGCGCGCCCTCACCTACCTGAGCTTCCGCGGGCAGAAGGGGTTGCGCGGGTTCGCACCTTTAGCGCTGTGCGAGAGATTGGATAGCGACGTTTCCCCACGAGCGGTCGCAGGACCATGCCGATAATCCAGCTGGACAGGCTCAGGACAAGAGCCCCGATGATTCCCCAATAAAAGTCTTCGACGAAGAGCCCAAAGCCCAGCCATTCCGAAACCAAGGTGACAAGAAGAAGGAGTAGCGCGTTCACCACGAGGGCAATGAGCCCGAGGGTGAGGACATAGAGCGGAAACGCAACAATCCTGATGGCGTTGCCGACGATGCCGTTAATGAGCCCGAATACAAAGGCAATGAATACATAGCTCACGATGAGTTCGAGGCTTGGGCCTCCAGCAATAACCGATTCCCCTTCGGCATAGGCCACCATGGTCAGTCCCGGGACGATCCAGACCGCGATGGCGAGCGCTAGAGAGTTCACGACAAGTCGAACGAGAAAACGAAGCATGGTCTAACTATGCCCGCTCACGATGTCTTGCGCCAATGATGTGGAGTGGCAACAGGATTTGCGGAGCGTCCTTGTTTTGGAGCAATGGCTGGTCGCCTGGAGGGGCCCCGCTAGATTAGTGACATGCCCTACACCGATGCGACTTTGCGGCTTGTCGCGCCTGATGGGCAACTCGTTCATAACGAACGCAATGAGGTTTATCACCAGGCGATTGCGCATCTTTCCGAGGATGAGCTGCGCGAGTTCTATCGGGTCATGACGGTTGTCCGGCGTTTTGATGTCGAAGCGGGGAACCTTCAGCGCCAAGGCCAGATGGCTTTATGGGTTCCGAGCATCGGCCAGGAGGCCGCACAGGTCGGTTCGGGTTTTGCCACCAGAGCCCAGGACAACATCTTTCCCGCCTACCGCGAGCATTCGGTCGCCTACCTGAAGGGCCTGGACCTGCTCGACATTATTCGGATGCTTCGAGGGGTGACCAATGGTGGCTGGGATCCTAAGGAAACGCAGAACTTCCATCTCTACACGCTGGTGATTGGTTCCCACACCTTGCACGCCACGGGTTACGCCATGGGGATTGGGTTCGATGGCAACTGTGGATCAGGCGATCTCGACAAGGACGAAGCCGTCCTGGTGTACTTCGGTGATGGTGCCACGAGCCAAGGGGACACGAACGAGGCTCTCATTTTTGCCCAGAGCTATCAGACCCCTCAGGTTTTCTTCCTCCAAAACAACCATTGGGCTATTTCGGTTCCTGTTCGGGTCCAGTCGAGGACTCCACTGTTCGAGCGGGCAGCTGGTTTTGGGATGCCGAGCATTCAGATTGATGGCAACGATGTGTTGATGTCCTACGCGGCGACTCGGGTGTCGATGGATGCAGCGAGGTCGGGCCAGGGCCCGCACTTCATTGAGGCCTTGACCTATCGGATTGGCGCTCACACCACTAGTGATGATCCGACGAAGTATCGCGACGAGGATGAGCTTGCGTTCTGGCAAGCGCACGACCCGATTGACCGCTTCCGCACGTACCTGCAGGGTCTCGGTGTAGAAAGTGGTTTCTTTGAGGGGGTTGCCGAGGAAGCCGAGGACTTTGCCGCTGATATCCGCACGCGCACTCTTGCTTTGGAGACACCTCCAGTGGCGGACATTTTCCAGCACGTGTTCACTGAGCCCCATCCCGTGGTGGATGCGGAGCGCGAAGCGCTGGAGACATACCTGGCCTCTTTTGAGGAGGCTGGCGAATGACCGACTATCCGTTGGCGAAGGCCATCACTGAGGGCTTGAGAGCCGCCATGGCTGCAGACCCTTCGGTGATGTTGATGGGTGAGGACATTGCTCAGTTGGGTGGTGTTTTCCGCGTGACGGAGGGCCTCCAAGAGGAATTTGGGCCCAACCGAGTTATTGATACCCCTTTGGCGGAGTCGGGGATTGTAGGAACAGCAATCGGTTTGGCGATGCGTGGCTACCGGCCGGTGTGTGAGATTCAGTTTGACGGTTTTGTGTACCCCGCCTTCGATCAAATTGTCACGCAACTGGCGAAGCTCACGGCTCGTCATGAGGGCACCCAGTCGTTCCCTGTGGTGATTCGTATCCCCTATGGAGGTCACATCGGGGCTGTCGAGCACCACCAGGAGAGCCCGGAGGCCTATTTCGCTCACACGGCGGGACTTCGCGTGGTGTCTCCATCTACTCCTCACGATGCGTATTGGTTGATCCAGGACGCCATTGCATCGGCTGACCCGGTCATTTATTTGGAGCCCAAGAGCCGTTACTGGCATAAAGGCCCTGTCGATACCGCGAGTGCTGGCGCCCATATGGGTCAGGCTCGTGTGGTCCGCTCTGGCACAGATGTCACCGTCATCGGTCACGGCGCCATGGTGAGCGTGATGCATCAAGCGGCTGAGATTGCCCAGAGCGAGGGTGTGAGCCTTGAGCTGATTGATGTGCGGTCGGTGTCACCCATTGATTACGACACGATTCTGGATTCGGTTCGCCGCACGGGACGAGCGATCGTGGCGCAGGAGGCGCCGGGCAACGTCAGCGTGGGAAGCGAGATCGCCGCCACCCTGACCGAGAAAGCGTTTTATGTGATGGAAGCTCCGGTGCTTCGAGTGAGCGGTTTCAATACACCGTTCCCCCCAGCGCGTCTCGAGTCCCTCTACCTGCCCGATGCGGATCGCATACTTGACGCAGTGGATAGAAGCCTGGCTTACTGATGGCTAGCGCGTAAGGAGCAACCGTGTCGCACTTTACTTTTCCTCTCCCCGATGTCGGCGAAGGTTTGACGGAGGCTGAAATCGTGAACTGGCGCGTCAAGCCAGGCGACGAGGTCACGGTCAACCAGGTTGTCTGCGAAATCGAAACCGCGAAGTCTCTCGTGGAACTACCGTCTCCATTCCAGGGTGTCGTGAAGGAGCTTTTGGTCAGCGAAGGTGACACCGTTCAGGTGGGAACCCCCATCATTTCCGTGGAGGGTGAGGGTGGCGACCAAGGACCAGACACTGGAGTAACGGAGGCGGTGGGCGATGCGGATAGCAGTGTCACTCACGAGGCCTCTGAGCCCAAGAACCTGGTGGGCTATGGCACAGGCCCAACCACCCCGACTTCGAGGCGTAAGAGAGCTCACGCACCCGCGGATGCCCCTGTGGTGACCCCTGCTCCCGTAGGCCGCGGCAGTCTTCCCCTTGCCGAATCGATTCCGGTTATCGCGAAGCCTCCGATTAGAAAGCTGGCGAAAGATTTGGGGGTCACCCTAGAGTCCATCACGGGGAGTGGCATTGGCGGCGAGATTCTTCGTGACGACGTGATTCGTCACGCCGGACAGGCCACAGTGTTTAGGAACCTCGAAACGCCGGAGTGGCCAGAAAACAGGGAAGACCGGATTCCTGTGAAGGGTGTGCGTAAGGCCATTGCCCAGGCGATGGTCAAGAGCATGTTCTCGGCACCGCATGTGTCGGTGTTTGTCGATGTGGATGCCACACGGACGATGGACTTCGTGAAGCGCCTGAAGGCATCCCCCGACTTCGCAGGAATCAAAGTTTCTCCGCTCCTGGTCATGGTGAAGGCCATGATTTGGGCTGTTCAGCGAAACCCCACCGTGAACTCGACCTGGACCGAAGAGGAAATCATCGTCCATCACTTCGTGAACATGGGTGTCGCGGCGGCCACCCCTCGAGGGCTGATAGTCCCCAACGTGAAAGAGGCGCAGTCTCTGAGCCTCCGCGATTTGGCGATGGCGTTGGAGAAGCTCACGGTCACTGCGCGGGAAGGAAAAACCACCCCCGAGGAGATGTCGGGTGGAACCATCACCATTACCAACCTGGGTTCTTTCGGAGTGGACACGGGAACCCCGATTTTGAACCCTGGAGAGGTGACGATTGTCGCCTTGGGAACCATCAAGCCCAAGCCGTGGGTTGTGAACGGCGAGGTTCGATCTCGGATGGTGACTACCGTGGCGGCGAGCTTCGACCACCGAGTGGTTGACGGGGATGTCGCGAGCAAGTTTGTTGCCGATGTTGCAGCAGTGATGGAGGAGCCCGCACTTCTCCTTGATTGATTTTGACAATCATTCTCATTAAGGACTATTCTCGCCTACGTGAGACGTTTTCCTGCGGTCCTTATCGGACTTTCAGCACTGGTTCTTACGTCGTGCTCGGCAGCACCGACCGAGCAGACACCTGGTGGCATTGGCGAGGTGGGTGAAAACCAGTCACCTATGGCGCCTTCGGTCGTGGTGACCACGACGATTCTGGGCAGCGTTGTGGGAGACATTCTCACCTGTGCAACGGGTGATGATTCCTCGATGACCGTGTTGATGCCCCTGGGTGCTGATCCCCACGACTTTCAGGCCTCCTCAGCACAGGTCGCCATGATGGCTGAGTCCCAGCTCGTTGTCGCAAACGGTGAAGGGCTCGAAGAAGGCGTACTCGATGCCATTGATGGTGTGGAGGCTGACGGTGTCACCGTGTTGCGTGTGGCGTCTCTTGTCGACCCACTTCCCTTTGGTGATGCTCCTGCCGGAGGGCAGGGCGACTCGCATTCTCACGACGACGAACATGATTCCCACGCTGAGGAGGAGCAACACTCTGATGACGAGGACCATGCTGAGCATGAGCACGGAGAGTTTGATCCTCACTTTTGGTTTGATATGGAACGCATGGCTTTGGCCGCTGAACTTATCGGGGACGCTCTCGCGGGTGGTGGCGATGAGACGATGGCGAGCTGCGGGACTGAGACAGCAGCTGAAATCCGCAGTGTCGATGAGCAGGTGAGCGCAATCTTGGCAAGCGTGCCTGAAGACCAACGGGTGCTTGTGACTGACCACGACGCCCTCGGCTACCTGGCGGAGCGATATGACTACGACGTTGTGGGCGTCGTGATTCCGGGCGGTTCCACTCTGGGCGATCCCAACTCGAGGGAATTGGCTGAGTTGGTTTCCACTATCGAAGATCAACAAGTCCGCGCACTTTTTGGCGATGCAGCGGTGTCGCCTGATCTGCTTCTTACACTCTCGGAGGAGGTAGGGGGCGCCATTGAAGTTGTGGAGCTCTTCGTCGGCAGCCTCGGAGGACCCGGCAGCGGCGCGGAGAGCTATCTCGAGATGATGATGACGAACGCGACCAGGATCGCGACCGCCCTGGCAGACTGATCGCCGTGGACTGGTGGCTAGCGCCTTTTGAACTGGGGTTCCAACAGCGGGCCCTGATCGGTGGCGTGCTTGCCGCGCTCATGGCCTCCACGGTGGGGACGTGGCTGGTTCTTCGCGGGATGAGTTTCTTCGGCGACGCCTTTGTCCATGGAGTGATTCCTGGGGTTGCTGCGGCAGTGGTGCTGGAGGTCAACCCCCTCCTCGGTGCAGCAGTGGCAGCGGCCGTCATGGTTGCCGCAATCGAGCTAGTTCAACGCAAGACTGTTCTCGGTGAGGACACCTCGATTGGTTTGTTGTTCGTGGGAATGCTCGCCTTGGGAGTGGTCATCATTTCTCGCCTGGACTCATACTCGGGGAGCCTCACGAGCATCCTTTTCGGCGATGCTCTGGGTGTGACCTGGAGCGATATTGTCGGTCAACTCGTGGTCTTGACCGTTGTGGTTGCCGTCTCGCTCGTGCTCTATCGCCCTCTGATTGCGCTCAGCCTTTCGCGCGACAAAGCCGAGCTCTTAGGAATGCGCCCTGGACTTGCCCACGCAGCCCTATTGGTGCTGATCGCCCTCGCGGTGATCGGCAGTTACCAGTCGGTGGGCACATTGCTGGTCTTTGGACTACTCGTGGGGCCACCTGCAGCTGCCAGTCTGCTCTCCCGCACGATCGGTCGCATGATGCTCATTGCGGCTGGAATAGGGGTGTTCTCGGTCTGGTTGGGCCTCACCATCAGCTACTACGCGGGGACCGCCGCTTCGGCAACGATGGCACTCGTGCCCATCGCCATTTTCTTTGTGGTGCTGACGGCCAAGAACATTGCTGAGTCAGCGCGAGTGCGGGTGAGAACGTGAACACCGTGATTACGGGCACCGACGTTGTCATCGAACGCGATGGTCGCGTTGCCCTGGACCGGTCGACCTTTAGCGTCCCGGACGCATCCATTACCGCTGTCATTGGGCCAAACGGCAGCGGAAAATCCACGCTTCTTCACGCTGCCACGGGTCTCTTACCCTTAACCTCCGGGCAGCTCGACGTATTGGGGACCACCCCCACCGAAGCGAGAGCACGTGTGGCCTACGTCGTCCAGCACATGAATGTGAACCCGGGTATCCCGATGACAGTGCGCGAGGTGGTGTCCATGGGTCGCTACCCCTCGACCGGCCTTCTCAAACCCCTCTCTGCCACAGATAAGGAGAAGGTGAAAGATGCGATGGAGCTTCTGCGTATCGATGACCTCGCCGACCGTCAGGTGGCGCGGTTATCGGGAGGCCAGCGACAGAGGGTGTTTGTCGCCCAAGCCCTTGCACAGGAGCACACGGTACTTTTCCTCGATGAACCCCTGACGGGCCTCGATATCCAGTCTGCTCAAACAATCGACGACATCCTCCATCAGGAGCCCGCACGAGGGTGCTCGGTTGTGTTCACCACGCATGACCTGGAAGAAGCACGAGCTGCTGATCACGTCATTCTGGTGTCGGGCTATGTTGTTGCCGATGGCGCCCCCGACGAGGTCCTCACCCCAGAAAACCTGGCTCGGGCGTATGGGCTCGGTTTGCT
>JBMUEW010000004.1:0-39731 GCA_049460875.1 Pontimonas sp. | reverse complement strand
GCTTCTCGAGAAACGAGCTGAGGAGTATCCCGATTTCCACGTTTTCCACTACGCGCCGTATGAGCGAACTCGACTGAAAGCCATGGCTCAGCGATACCGTGTCGAATCCCCGACCTTCGATGCGCTCATGACGACTCACCTCGTCGACTTGTATCCGGTGGTGATGAAAGGCCTCAAGGTAGGTCTTCCCAGCTATGGACTAAAAGCTCTCGAAGCCCTCTATTTCGATCCCGACACCAGAACCGGAATCGCGGGCGGTGGCGAATCCGTGGTGGCTTTCTCTGACTACCAATTAGCGTGTTCTCAGGGCAACCTCGATGCAGCGCGAGAGCTCAAAGAGAGCATCTTGCACTACAACCGGATTGATTGCTTCTCCACCCAGGCTTTGCGAGATTGGCTCCTCACGAGCGCTCTTGAGGACTAAGCATTTTTGCTCGGTGACCAGCTCATCGTGCTGGAGAGAACCTCATCCGCAGGTCCAATCTCAAAAGTAGCCTCGAGAAATTCTCCGGCCAAAGCACGAGTTAGCCACAGGCTGGCATCGGCCCACATTCGCTCCAAGGGAATACCTGACACCGGCCACCATCTGGCATCAATTTCTTCACTCGCCCTCACGTGCCCCTCCCAATGACGCGTTGTGAACGCGTGGGAGCGCTGAGAGAGAGCGTCCCTTCCTACAAAGGGATAGGTGATTCGGGCAAGGGGTTCAAGATTGTCGGGGGCAACCACAAGGCCAACCTCCTCCGCTACTTCTCGCACGGCGGTGTGACGTGGTGACTCGCCTGGTTCTTGTTTACCGCCGGGTCCCACAATCTTGCCGACCCCCAGCCCGGTCAGTTTTTCTCCCAAGAGCACCTCGTCCCCGGTCTTTCCCTCCCGCAGGAGGTAGACCACAGAGACCTCAAACATGGCCCTCAGGCTATCTCGTGTCGGTGGTGGCTGAGATGGTCACACTATTGGCGTCCAGGCCGGAGGACCTATGAACCGCTTATTCGATGAACCGATACCGCCGTGTCCCCGTTGCGAGCAAACCACGGCGCTGCCCATCGTGTACGGAGACGCGAGTACTGAAATGGTGACAGCCGCGAGACTCGGACAGATTGTCCTCGGTGGTGTCGCCACTGAAGGTGACATGCCCGCGTGGATGTGTCCGTGTGGAAACCGCTATGAGGACTGACGCGCGGCCAATTCCGCTTCGAGCAGCGCAATGAGCGCCGCTACCTGCATCGTGCCCTCAACACCGACTTCGCTTTCCTGTCCATCTAAAGCTCTCGCTGACAAGCCAGATTTCTGATCGATAAGCTCTGCGATTCGTTGATCCACGGTCTGAGCCGCCACAATACGCCAGGCAGTAACGGGAAGCTCCTGGCCGATGCGGTGCACACGGTCAATAGCTTGAGTTTGCTCGGCGCTCGTCCACGACAGCTCCGCCAGAACAACGTTGGAGGCCGCCTGGAGATTCACCCCCACGCCAGCGGCGAGAAGCGAGCAGACGATTACCTGAACGTCATCATCGTGAGTGAAAGCATCGATGGCGTCTTGGCGCGCGCTCGTCGACTGATCTCCCCGAATCGAGGTTGTTTTCACACCTACCGACGCGAAATGCTTCTCAGCTTGGTTGAGAACATCAATGTGCTTGGCAAAGAACACCACTTTGCCAACGTTTCTGGCCAGCTGGGCCGTGTAATCGGCGGCCATCACAGCCTTCGCCGAGCCAATCTTCCGCACCAGGGTGAAGACGTTATCTCCCGTCTCGTCTTGCTTGGTCTCCTCAATCTCCGAGGCGCACACCAAGCGAACAAGGTCGTGGTCAATCACGCTCGGATCAGCGTCACCCCGAGCCGCAATGACGCGGTCATAGCGCTCCAGTAGACGGGAAATGAGGGCCTTTTCAGCTTCAAGAATCGAGCGGGCAGCTTCTGTGTCGAGCTCAATGGGGATATCCGCGATACGCCGTGCAGGAATGTCCTTAGCCACATCTTGCTTTCGCCTGCGGACGATTCCCATGGAAATGACGGCTTTCCTCGCAGCCGGGAAGAACCCTGGATCCGCAGGAGTAAGACCGGTCTCCTCGAGTTTCGCCATCAGCTCACCCAGAGGCTTTTTGTCATCAATCCAGCCCAGGTATTGCCAAATCATGCGGAAATCTTCGATCTGGTTGATCAGTGGAGTTCCCGTCAGAGCAATCAGGAGCGGATGCTGGAGCCGCGCGCGGATAGTTCTCGCGACCGCCTGGACGTGCTTGGAGCGTTGAGATTCCTTGTTCTTGATGAAATGTGCCTCATCGACGACCATTCCTCGGAAATCAAACTTGGACAGCCACCCGACGTGACGGTCGAGGATGTCGTAGTTCACGATGAACACGTCGCTAAAGGCGTTCAACTCCACACCATCGCCGTGCACGACAGTGGGACGACGCTTGGGCAACCACTGGTGCACTTCTCGAAGCCAGTTGGTCTTCACCACGTTGGGGACCACCACCAGGAGCGGGAAAGCACCAGCGGTTTCAGCTGCGATCAGGGCCTGAGCGGTCTTACCCAAACCAGGTTCATCAGCCAGCAAGAAACTTCGATGACCAGCCCGCACAGATTCCACAAATTCAGACTGGTGAACCATCAAGTCCAAACCACCAGGCGTCGAGAGATTAGCCGCTGGCGGAAGCTCCATGGAGGCCACGCCACCGCCTGAGCCCTGCTCAAACGACCGGAAGAGGGGCTCGATGAGCTCCCAGTTCAGGAGTCGACCCTCCACCGAGCCCTGGGGCTTTTGGTAGGCCGCAAAATCGGGTGCCATGAAGGGGTTAGCCAACTGGGCTTGGCGAACAGAGGCCGGGACGACTTGCTTGGCCACCTCAGGGCTCACCTGAGCAACCTCGTCCACGATGATCAAATCATCGGGAGCGAGCTCCTGACCCGAGGCCACGAGGAAATCTCGTCGCAATTTCTTTGCGGCTTCCGAGACCTTCGCTTCGGGAGCCAATAATTGGATAAGACTCGTGTCTTTAGCCGCTGTCTTGGCCATAATCGAGGCCAAACCATCCAGTCGCTTGAGCGTCTCTTGGCGCTCTGCCGCGGAAAGCGAGGTATCTTCTTTCGCTCGGGCACGCTCCTCGCGCACCAACAGTGCGGCGACCTGAAACTTCACCCGGTTGCCGGCAGTGACTTTCCCTCGCCCTGCTGCGGACTCCACTTCCCGAACAGCTCTGGCCAGAATCGGGATGATGCCCTCATCATCGATGGGCTTTTTGCGTCCCCGCTTAGCGCCCTGAGGGCGTGAACGAGTGCGTGAGGGGCCTGCCGGGGCCATTCTTCTCCTTGAAACAACCTAGATATCGCGGGAAACGACGACTCAGTCGCCGCGACCACATGTTGTCTCGCCTGTGATGCGAGACCGACACAAACAACCAGACCTGAACGCGAACCGTGTCAGTGATTGCGGTGCCCCACCAGTGTAACGCCTAGGAAGCGGTGTTGGGTACCCGCTGTGCAAAACGAGTTTCAGCGGTTTTCCCCATGGAGCGCGCCATTCCTGCGAACACAATCCCGTGAAGCGGGGTCACGGCGAACCAATACAGGCGCCCACCCAAACCCTGCGGGAAGAACACCGCGCGCTGGCTGAGGGTGCTGCGCTTGTCTGAAACGGACGTCACCGTGAACTCCAGCCACGCAAGCCCGGGGAGTTTCATTTCGGCTCGGAGACGAAGAAAAGAGCCCCGCTCTATCTTTTCCACGCGCCAAAAGTCGAGGGCGTCACCAACCATGAGCTTGTTGGGGTCCCGACGGCCCCGACGAAGGCCCACTCCCCCGACGAGTTTGTCCAGCAGACCTCGCGCAGCCCACGCCACGGGAAGGGAATACCACCCGTTGTCGCCCCCAATACTCTCGACGACGTCCCAGAGATCTTCGGCGGGGGCATCGACAGACACTTCCCGCGAGTCGGTATACACGGTGTGACCGGCCCACTCAGGATCGCTTGGGAGCGGATCAGAGGGAGCCCCGATGACTTCGGTGTTCCGCCACGACGTCTCAACCTCACCGGAGCGCATCCGCACCAGAGCCAATTCGACCGCGCGGCGATACCCCGTGAGTCCCTCCGCCGGCGGCGGAATGACGGCGTCAATGTCGTGATTTTTCATGACGGCATCGTGAAGAAGCGACTCAATAATTGGAACAGCAAGACTTCGAGGGATGGGCGTAACAAGGTTTACCCATTGAGAAGCAAGCCACGGCGACAAAACAGGCAGAGCAAGAATAATCCGCTCCTTGAGTCCCGCTTCCTTCGCGTAACCGTTCATCAATTCGACATACCGAAAAACGTCCGGGCCACCAATATCGAAGGCCCGATTGATCTCCGCAGGAAGAGTCGCGGACTTCACCAAGTAGTGAAGAACATCTCTCACAGCGATGGGCTGAATTCGGTTGCGAACCCACTTGGGAGCAGGCATAGCGGGCAGAATTTCCGTGAGGTGCCGAATCATCTCGAAGCTCGCAGAGCCTGACCCGATGATGACCCCTGCCTGCAAGGCAATCGTCGGCACCCCCGACGCAAGGAGGATGTCTCCCACTTCCTTTCGGGACCCAAGGTGACGGGAGAGCTTGCCCTCGGGATGCAATCCCCCGAGGTACACGATTCGAGACACACCCGCAGCGGATGACTCCTCGGCCACGATGGTGGCGACCGAACGCTCCACCTCTTCGAAGTTGCCCGCACTCGACATCGAGTGAACCAAGTAATACACAACGTCTATCGAGTTCACGGCCCGCGCAACATCGGCACGTTCCTGAAGGTCTCCCTGCACCATCTCGACATCATCACGCCACGGCACAGAGTCGAGTCGGTGAGGTTCCCGGGCCAGAACACGGACCGTGTGGCCTTCCTCCAAGAGTTTGGGAACAAGGCGACCACCCACGTATCCCGTCGCACCGGTGACCAAGACCTTCATGCGGACAGGCTATGACCCTGAACTGGGAAACACCAGTTGTGAGCTATACCGTGGCACTGTGGATATCAAGGCCCTCACCGACTGGTTTGCCCTCCACCAGCGACCTCTCCCGTGGCGTGAGAAGAGTTGTTCACCCTGGGGAGTCATGGTCTCTGAGGTCATGCTCCAGCAGACCCCTGTTGCCCGAGTTGAACCGGTGTGGCACGAATGGATGAACCGATGGCCCTACCCCGCTGACCTGGCCCATGCCTCGAAAGCAGACGTCGTGACCGCGTGGGGGCGACTGGGATATCCCCGTCGAGCTTTGCGACTGCACGCCGCCGCGGTTCAGATTGAGGCCGATCATGGAGGCGAAGTCCCTCGAGGTCTGGAGGATTTGCTCGATCTTCCGGGCATCGGCGACTACACAGCACGAGCCATTCGGACCTTCGCGTTTGGAATCCCCGAACCCGTTGTCGATACCAATGTTCGACGAGTCGTGGCTCGAGCACACAAGGGAAACGGCGAGGCGGGGCCACCCCGCGTGAGGTCTGACCGGGAGGAACTCTGGGGTCTTATGTCCGCCGAAGACACCCGCACGCAAGTCCAGGGTGCGAAAGCCATCATGGAATTAGGCGCGACAATCTGCACAGCCCGAACACCCCGATGCGAAGAATGGCCGCTCGCCCATGCGTGTGCGTGGCGAGACGCCGGCTACCCCGAATACCGGGGCGCTAGAGCTCCCACTCAGGCACGATTTGAGGGAAGTGATCGGCAAGTACGGGGAATCATTCTTCGAGAGTTGCGCCATAGCGACACTCCCGTGCCCGAAGATTTTCTCGCTTCGTTGTGGGTGAATCGCCAGCAATTTCGGCGAGCACTGGAATCGCTGGTGTCCGACGGTCTAGCCATCAGGGAGCCGGAGGGAATTACGCTCCCGCGCTAAGGGCTTTATCCCGACGAATAATCTCGCGCATTCCTTCAATCGCCACGGGCAGCAAGTGCTCCACTTTGGAGGCATCCCATTCCGCAGGGGTCATCGGGGACTGATCAGGATGGCCCATCACCATCATGAGGCCGCTCGCTCGAACGCGAAGCACTGAGGCCACAATGTAGAGAGAGGCCGCCTCCATCTCCGAACAAATAGCCCCTCCCCCCATCCAGGCGGTCCACCGTTCTGCCAGTCGGCTCGCCACCGGCATTCGCTCGGGAGCGTGCTGACCATAAAACGAGTCCTTCGACTGTGAAACTCCCACATGCACGGTCTTTCCCATGCCTGTGGCAGCATCGGCCAGCGCCTGGGTAAGCCCCACATCCGCAACCGCCGGGAATTCAAGAGGAAGGTAGTGGAGGCTGGTGCCCTCGTCGCGGATAGCGGCTGAGACAATCGCAATATCGCCTGGCTTGATGTGTTCCTGCATAGAGCCCGAGGTGCCGACTCGAACAAAAGTGTCTGATCCGATAGCGACGAGTTCCTCCAGCGCAATAGCAGCCGAGGGTCCTCCGATACCGGTTGAGGTTACGGAGACCTTTTCGCCTTCGAGATAGCCCGTCCATGTTTCATATTCACGGTGGGACGCAATTTTCTGCGGGTCGTCAAAGAATGAGGCGATGAGCTCACACCGGCCGGGATCACCCGGGAGGAACACGTAACGTCCAACATCGCCCTCCGCAAGGGCAATGTGGTACTGACGAGGGTCTTCGCGGTCCATCGACATGGGAACTCCTTGGTTTCTCTACTCCGCTGAGCGGGGGGCCTTGTAGGGGTCCTCCTCGCCAGCGTATTGTGCGGTTGCTTTCATGCGCTCGGTCTCAGCGTCCCTTTGACGGGCTTCCTGCAGAAGATTCTCGATCGCGGCCGCATTCTCGGGCACTCCGTCGGGAACAAACTCGAGCGTAGGTGTGAGGCGGGCCGAAATATTCCTCCCCACCTCGGTGCGAAGCATTCCCGTTGCCGCAGTCAAGGCGGCGTGCGTATCTGCCCGCTCCGTGTCATCCCCCAAGACCGTGTAGAAGACGGACGCGTGTTGCAAATCACCGGTCACGTGGACATCCGTGATGGTCACGTATCCCATTCGGGGATCCCGGAGACCTTTTTGAAGTCGCTCAGCAAGGATTTGGCGAATCAAGTCCGCCATTTTCCTCGCGCGCGGTGAGTTACTACTCACGGACCTTCTCTTTCATCTCGATGGTCTCGATCTCGTCACCGATTTGGATGTCTTTGAGCTTGCCCAACCCGATACCGCATTCGAAATCGGTCTTGACCTCAGTGACATCATCCTTGAAGCGACGCAGAGACTCGATGGTGAGGTCGTCGGCGAGGACGACACCATCGCGGATGATGCGCGCCTTGGCATTTCGGGTAATGGTTCCCGAGCGCACCAAACAACCCGCAATAGTTCCTGCCTTCGAGGACTTGAATACCTCGCGGACTTCGGCCACACCGGATTGCACTTCCTCGAACTCGGGCTTCAGCATGCCCTTGAGTGAGCTCTCGATCTCCTCCAGAGCGTTGTAAATGACGGAGTAGAAGCGGATGTCGACGCCCTCGCGCTGGGCGCGCTCGCGCGCCTTCGAGTCGGGCCTGACGTTGAATCCCACGATGATGGCGTTGTCGATGGTTGCCAGGTTCACATCGCTCTCGGTGATAGCACCAACACCACGGTGGATGATGCGCAACTGAACCGACTCGTCCACCTCAATCTTGAGCAACGCTTCTTCCAGTGCCTCCACAGCACCGGAGACATCACCCTTGAGGATGAGGTTGAGGGCCTCGATCTTCCCGTCCTCGAGGGCCTTGGTGAAGTCCTCCAGGCTGATGCGCTTGCGTGCCTTCGCGAGCTGAGCATTGCGCTCGGCAGCCTCACGCTTCTCCGCGATCTGACGAGCTGTTCGATCGTCGTCGGTCACGATGAAGGTGTCTCCCGCTCGAGGAACACTTGAAAGGCCCTGAACAGCGACCGGGCGTGACGGGAAAGCTTCCTCAACGGACTCGCCGTTCTCGTCGATCATGGCGCGAACGCGACCATAGGCCGTTCCGGCGACAATCGCCTCACCCACACGGAGCGTTCCCGATTCAATGAGGACCGTAGCGACCGCGCCACGACCCTTGTCCAGACGGGCCTCGATGGCCACACCGCGGGCGGTCCGGTTCGGGTTGGCCCGCAGGTCCAGACCAGCGTCTGCGGTAAGCAAGACCGCATCGAGAAGCTCCGTGATACCTTCACCCTTCAGCGCAGAGACCTTCACTGCTTGGGTGTCACCGCCGTACTCCTCGGCAACCAGACCAAACTCGGTCAGCTGTTGCAAGACTTTGTCTGCTTTTGCTCCGGGGGCATCCATCTTGTTGATGGCCACGACGATGGGAACTCCGGCTGCTTGCGCGTGGTTCAGAGCCTCAATCGTTTGGGGCATGATGCCATCGTCAGCTGCCACCACCAGAATGGCGATGTCGGTGACTTGAGCACCACGGGCACGCATCGCGGTAAAGGCCTCGTGACCAGGGGTATCGATGAAGGTGATGGCCCTCTCAATACCCTCGTGCTCAGTCCACACCTGGTAGGCACCGATGTGCTGGGTGATTCCCCCGGCCTCACCGGCGACAACATTCGCACTTCGAATCGCATCCAACAGCTTCGTCTTACCGTGGTCAACGTGACCCATCACGGTCACAACAGGAGGCCGAATAACAAGATCTTCGTCGTTTTCTTCCTCATCCAAGTCGATATCGAAGCTCTCGAGAAGCTCTTTGTCCTCGTCCTCGGGAGAGACAATCTCAACCTGGTAGCCAAGCTCAGCGCCCAGAACCTCGAATGTCGCTGCATCGAGTGACTCGGTGGCGGTCGCCATTTCTCCCAACTGGAACAGCACCGTCACCAGGTTCCCGGGAGGGACCGGGAATCCGGTCAGGGCTTCAATCTTGTCCGCAAAATCACTCATCGAGGCACCCTGGCGCAGGCGAATCACCGTGGAACCATCTCCACGGGGAATCGTGACGCCACCTAAACTCGGCGCCTCCCGCATCTCAAACTCTTGACGCTTCGTGCGCTTCGACTTGCGAGATTTGCTCTTGCCGCCACCGCGACCAAAAGCACCAGCGGTACCACCACCAGGACCGCGACCTCGTCCACCAGCGCCGGGGCGCCCACCTGGGCGACCTCCGGGGCCACCACCAGGACCGCCGCCGGGGCCACCAAAACCGGGCCCGCCTGACCTACCGCCAGGGCCACCAGTCCGTGACTGGAAGGGAGGCCTGGAGCCTCCATCTCGATCGAGAGGACGACGAGGTCCAGCACCTTGAGCCGGGCGACCGGGAGCGGGGCGACCCATTCCCTGAGCAGAAGCAAACGGGTTATTGCCGGGGCGCGGAATACCGGGACGCGCCATGCCTTGTGAAGACGCAAACGGGTTATTGCCCGGGCGCGGAATACCGGAGGCTGCTGGTTTGGGTGCCGGGGGCGCCGGAGGTGTCTCCGGAGCGGGCGTGGGCGCTTCCGGCGCCGAACTCTCCGGAGCTGGTTTGGGAGCGGGCTTTGCAGCAGGTTTTGGTTCGGGCTTCTCCTCGACGGGGACAGGAACAATTCCCTCCTCCGCAAACGCAGCTTTGAGCTTCCGCACGACGGGAGGCTCTACCGTCGACGAAGGACCCTTGACGAATTCGCCGATTTCTTTCAGCTTCTCCAAGGTGCGTTTTGAGTCGATACCCAATTCCGCGGCGATCTCGTGCACGCGAGCTTTTGCAGCCACAATTCTCCTGTCTGGGCGCACCCAGCCAGGGCGCGCCTCTACCTACAAACGAGGCTCATTTCGAGCCACTCATGAGGATTCCATTAGCCATTCAGCCTTGTCTTAGCGAGGTCGGGTGACCTACTGAGGTTTTCCAGTTCTGAGCAATCAAGCGAGAGTCCCTGTCGAAACGCCCTGCTCCATGCTCGCCGTCGAAGAGACTGGGAGAGACATTCTGGGTTTCGATGCACCCACGCACCGCGACCCGGCAATCTCCCTTTCTCGTCTACGACGACCCGGTTGTCCTGTGCCACACAGCGCAGAAGATTTTCTGTGCTGTCTGACTCCTGACAACCCAGGCACCGCCTGGAAACCTCCATTGTAGTCCCCTCCGGACCTTCTGGCACGCTGGCGCTTGAGTCCGACCTAGGAATCCATCACGGAATCGGGCTGAATGTCGATTTTTGCGCCCGTTAATTTAGCCGCGAGACGGGCATTTTGGCCTTCTTTTCCGATTGCCAGCGACAACTGGTAGTCCGGCACCAGGGCTCGCACCTGTTTCGCCGCCTCATCCAACACAAATGAACTTGAGACTTTTGCGGGAGAAAGAGCATTGGCCACAAACTGGGCAATATCGTCGGAGTAGTCGACGATGTCGATCTTTTCTTCGCCCAGTTCTGCCTGCACCGCCCTCACTCGCTGACCGAGCTCTCCGATGCACGCGCCTTTCGCGTTAATGCCTGGCTCCATTGCTTTGACAGCAATCTTGGTCCGGTGACCCGCCTCCCGGGCAATAGAGGCGATATCGACGAGACCTTGGTGAATTTCTGGCACCTCCATGGCGAAAAGTTTGCGCACAAGACCCGGGTGTGTGCGACTCACGGTGATGGAGGGTCCCTTCGTTCCCTTTTCCACTTTCGTCACATACACCCGTAACCGAGCGCCGTGTTCATACGATTCGCCGGGAACCTGCTCCTCAGGGGGCAGAATCGCCTCAACCTCGCCCAGGTTGATGTGAATCATCCGAGGGTTCGGGCCCTGCTGGATGATTCCGGACACGATGTCGCCGTCTTTTCCGCGGTATTCGCCGAGAATTCGGTCATCCCCGATATCCCGCAAGCGCTGATTGATGACTTGTTTTGCAGCGTGGGCGGCAATGCGACCAAAATCTTCGGGGCTGTCGACCTCTTCGCCTACTTTCTCCCCCTCATCGTTGAGAACGGGGGTGTAAACGGTGACGTGTCCACTCTTGCGATCGAGCTCCACTCGGGCCCGAGGGGCGTCAGGATCCGCCCGAAAACCGCGGTGATCGGCAATTCCGGTGTGCTTCTCATACGCGGTGAGTATCGCCTGCTCGATGATGACGACGAGCTCATCGAAGGGGATTTCTCGCTCAGATTCCATGAGCTTGAGAACACTCAGGTCAATATCCATGAGAGGCCCTCCTATTCGATTATGGACGCGACAATAGCGTATCCGTCTCCCCAGAGTACAAGCGGGGTCCTCATTCGGCTACCCGTGGTTAGCGTTGGAGTAGCCCAGAGACCTCAGCCAGGGGCATTTCCGTGCGCTCCCCGGTGCGACGGTTCCAGTACTCAACAATCCCGTCCGCAGCGCCTCGACCCACAATCACAATATGGGGAACACCCAATATTTCGGCATCGGCAAACTTGACACCGGGTGAGAGTTTGCGACGGTCGTCGTAGAGGACTTCGTGTCCTTCGCTCTCGAGTGACGCCGCGAGATCGGCGGCCACCTCAAAGACGGACTCGTCTTTGCCCGCAGCCACCACGTGAACCCCAAACGGTGCGACAGCGTCCGGCCAGATGAGGCCTTTGTCGTCGTGGTTGGCTTCCGCGAGCACTGCGACCAGTCGGGTCACCCCGATGCCATAAGACCCCATGGTGACGGTCACCAACGACCCGTTCTCATCGAGAACTTGCAAACCGAGTGCTTCGGCATATTTCCGGCCCAACTGGAACACGTGACCAATTTCCATACCTCGGGCGGCCAGGAGTGGCCCAGAGCCATCGGGTGCTTCGTCGCCTTCGCGCACCGAAGCGATATCGGCAATGCCATCAGCGACGAAATCTCTGCCAGACACCAAATTGAAGACGTGTTTCTCGTGCTCATTGGCTCCGGTCACCCACGATGTGCCCTCGACAACGCGAGGATCCACCAAGAATCGGATACCACTGGCCGACTTCTCACCGAGTACGGGACCTTGGGCCGACCAGGGTCCGATGTATCCCTTGACCAAACTCGAATGCTTCGCGAAATCTGCGTCCTCGGCTTGCTCCACCGCAGCGGGGCCAAAAGCGGCCTCGGCTCTTTTCATGTCGACATCGCGATCCCCGGGGATTCCCACGATGACGAGCTCCGAGTCGCCATCGGGGTGAGTGAGCTTCAGGACAACATTTTTCAGGGTGTCAGAGGCTTCCCACGGGCGATCATCTCGGGGGTGTTCTGTGTTGGCCAGAGACACGAGCGTGTCGATCGTGGGTGTACCCGGTGAATCAAATACCTCAGGGGCTGGCACGGTGTCATAGGGCACCGGCGCTGGGGGTGGCACTCGATACGCTTCGACATTCGCGGCATAGCCACCCTCGGTGCGAACAAAAGTGTCTTCACCGACATCGGTGGGGTGGAGGAACTCTTCGCTGCGCGATCCCCCCATGGCGCCGGCATCGGCTTGAACGATCACATACTCCAGTCCCAGACGCTGGAAGATGCGCTCATACGCGTCACGCTGCGCCTGATACGACTTCTCCAGGCCCTCGTCGGTGTAGTCAAACGAGTAGGCATCTTTCATCGAGAACTCGCGTCCGCGCAACAGCCCAGCCCGCGGGCGAGCTTCATCCCGGTACTTGTCCTGGATTTGGTAGATCATCAACGGCAAGTCTTTGTAGCTCGAATACAGGTCTTTGACCGTCAGCGTGAAGACCTCTTCGTGAGTCGGGGCAAGCAGGTAATCGGCACCTTTACGATCCTGAAGTCGGAAAATCCCGTCTCCGTATTCCTCCCAGCGCCCTGTCGCCTCGTAGGGCTCCTTGGGCAGCAGAGCCGGAAAGTGCACGTGTTGTGCGCCAGCCGCCTGCATTTCCTCGTGGACAATCCGCTCGATGTTCTGGCGAACTCGAAGCCCCATCGGAAGCCACGCAAAAATTCCTGGTGCCTGACGGCGAATATAACCGGCTCTCACCAACCATTTGTGGCTGGCCACATCAGCATCCGCCGGGTCCTCGCGAAGAGTTCGGACAAAAAGCTGGGAGAGAAGTGTGGGCACCCGAACAGACTACCCGGGCTTAGACGGTGACGACCTCGGGTGAACCCTGCGGGGCGTCGGGCATTTCCGCGGCAATCCGGTTGGCTTCCTCGATCAGGGTTTGCACGATTTCGGATTCGGGAACCGTCTTAATCACTTCGCCCTTCACAAAAATCTGACCCTTGCCGTTACCGCTGGCGACACCCAAGTCAGCTTCGCGCGCTTCCCCGGGACCGTTCACCACACACCCCATGACCGCAACGCGCAGCGGGACCGTCATACCCTCAAGACCCTTGGTGACGTCATCAGCCAGCGTGTACACATCAACCTGGGCGCGACCACAACTCGGGCACGACACGATCTCCAGTTTGCGCTCGCGAAGATTCAGCGACTCGAGAATCTTGAGCCCTACTTTGACTTCCTCTGCAGGGGGTGCGGAAAGAGAGACTCGGATGGTGTCGCCGATTCCCTCGCCCAACAGAATTCCGAAGGCAACCGAGGACTTGATGGTGCCTTGGAACGCGGGACCCGCTTCTGTCACACCTAAGTGCAAAGGCCAGTCGCCGCGCTCGGCGAGCTGGCGGTAGGCCTTCACCATCACAATCGGGTCGTTGTGTTTGACCGAGATCTTAAAGTCGTGGAAGTCGTGCTCTTCAAAGAGGCTTGCCTCCCACACAGCGCTCTCAACGAGCGCTTCAGCGGTCGGTTTGCCGTATTTCTCGAGTAGCCGGGGGTCGAGCGATCCAGCGTTCACACCAATGCGAAGACTCACGCCCGCATCTTTCGCCGCTTGGGCAATCTCGCCCACCCGGTCGTCAAACTTTTTGATATTTCCGGGGTTCACCCGCACCGCGGCACACCCAGCATCGATGGCTTGGAACACGTATTTGGGTTGGAAGTGAATGTCGGCGATGACGGGAATTTGGCTCTTTTTCGCGATGATGGGCAGCGCGTCAGCATCATCAGCTGTGGGAACAGCAACCCGAACAATGTCACACCCCGTGGCGGTCAGCTCGGCAATCTGCTGCAGGGTGCCATTAATGTCGGTGGTTTGGGTGGTCGTCATCGACTGGACACTGACCGGGTGGTCGCTTCCCACCATGACTTTGCCCACCTTGATTTGGCGGGTCTTGCGACGAGGACTGAGGGTTTCTGGGACTTTGGGTAGACCCAGGTTGACTGCTGGCACTCTCAGGCCATCCTTTCGTGATGAGGAACTTGAGCATCCTCAAGCATGCGCCTCTAGCCTAAGCGCTGAATCTGAACCGATGCTTAGGGCACAGCAGCCGAGCCCTAGCCAAAGAGACGTATGGGATTGACGATGTCGGCATACATCAACAACAAACTCATGCCTCCGAGCACAGCGACAACAGCCAGAGTCAAGGGAATAAGTTTCCCTGCGTTCACCGGACCAGGGTCGCTCTTGCCGAGCGCCCGATAAATCCGGCGCTTTGCCCCCTCATACAGCCCCACCGCGATATGGCCGCCATCCAGAGGGAGGAGCGGAACCAGGTTGAACACAAACAGCGCCACATTCAGCGAGGCAAGAATTCCGATCAGACTCGCCACTCGATCTCGCAGAGCGAGCGTGTCGACGGAGGCGATTTCACCGGCGATTCGACCAACCCCCACCACGCTGAGAGGACCATTGGGGTCACGCTCCTCGGTGCCCAAAGCCGCCTGAGCGACATCCACGATCCTCTCCGGCAGGGTCACAATAATTCGCACCACACCGACAACGTTGTCCCAGACCGCGGGGAGCACACGCCCTACCGGCTGGCGTTGATTCTCAATCGACGAGCCGATACCGACAAACCCGACATATTCCACGACCGGATTGCCCGCATCATCGACCAGAATCTCTCCCGTCTCATCGAACGCGTACCGCTCGCTTAACAACGGCGTCACTCTCAGCGAAACACTCTCCCCGTCTCTTTGAACCACAAGGTCCACCGTTCGACCGGGGGATTCGCGAATGATTTCGGTGACCCGGAACCACTCATCGACACTTTCTCCACCCACGCTCAGGATGCGGTCCCCCGGGAGAATTCCCGCCGATGCACCAGGTGCGGCAGGGTCCTCCGGAAGGCATTCACTGCGCTGTTCGGTGGCGGGAACAACGCATTCCGACACGGAGCCCACCGTGAGGCTGAGAGAGGGAACTCCAAAGCCCATCAGCACAACCGAATACAAGACAATCGCAATCATCAGATTCATGACCGGTCCCCCGAGCATGATGATGATGCGCCGATACAGGGGCAATCGATAAAAGCTTCTCTGGTCCAGTTCGTGTTCGGTTGCCGTCGTGGTGCTTGAATCCCCACCGGCCTGATCAAAAAAGCCCGTGGTGGAGGGCTCCGGGGCAGCCCCAGGGGTTTGGGGTGCATACATGCCCGCCATCGCGACATAGCCTCCCAGCGGGATGGCTTTGATGCCGTATTCGGTTTCACCTCGGGTGCGAGAAAAGAGAGTGGGCCCAAAACCAATCATGAATTGCGAAATATAGACGCCAAACTTCTTGGCGGGGAAATAGTGACCCCATTCGTGGAGCGCAATCGACACGAGGAGCCCTAGGGCCACTACCAGGACTCCCACAACGAAGAGGATTACGCCATCCACGCGCACACTCTATTCGAGCCCCCTGACGCGAACCTCAGGCTTGCTCTAAGAACGCTTCGACGCAATGAACTGATCGGCTCTCTCCCGCGCGCTGCGCTCTGCTTCCAGGACACCTTCCACGCTCATCTCGCCTGACTCATGGTCTTCAAGGGTGTGAACAATCGTGTCGAGGATGCCGGGCAACGAGATCTCCCCGCGATGAAATGCGTGAACGGCTTGCTCGTTAGCGGCGTTGAACACCGCCGGGAAGGTTCCCCCGCGCTCCCCTGCCGATTTGGCCAGCGACACAGCGGGGAACGCGACCTCATCCAATGGCTCAAATGTCCAGGTGTGGGATGTGCTCCAGTCGATTCCAGGCATCACGTCAGGGGTGCGGTTCGGCCAGCTCAAGCCCCACGCAATGGGAACCTTCATATCGGGCGGTGATGCTTGGGCGATCGTCGACCCGTCATGGAATTCGACGAGCGAGTGGACCACCGATTGCGGGTGAACGGTGACCTCAATCTGCTCGAAGGGAATATCGAAGAGCAGGTGGGCTTCGATCACTTCCAGACCCTTATTGACCAGGGTGGCAGAGTTTGTCGTCACCACAAGGCCCATGTCCCAGGTGGGGTGGGCGAGTGCTTCCTGGGGTGTCACGCTTGCCAGCGACTCGGGGCTTCGGCCCCGCAGAGGACCGCCACTCGCGGTCAGGATCAGTGTGGCTACCTCGTCGTGGGTTCCCGCCATCAGCGATTGGGCGAGCGCTGAGTGTTCAGAATCCACCGGAACGATTTGGTCGGGCCGAACCTTCGCCCCCAACACCACGTCACCGCCGACAATCAGGCTTTCTTTGTTGGCCAAAGCGAGCGTGGCCCCCGATTCGAGTGCTGCGAGCGTGGGAAGCAACCCCACGGAGCCCGTAATTCCATTGAGTACGACGTCGCATTCCACGGATTGGATCAGCGACACCGCATCACCTGCGCCAAACACGACCCGGTCGTGGGAGAGTCCCAGGCGGTCAGCCTGCTCGAAGGCGAGCTGACGATTCTGCCCCGCAGCCAGACCCACGACATCAAACCTCGATGGGTGACGGTGGATAACCTCGAGCGCTTGGGTCCCAATCGAGCCGGTCGAGCCGAGAATGATGACGCGCCGGCGCGGAGCCTCAGCCACGGGCTGCCTCTGCCAGGGCACTCACGGTGCGGTCGATGGTGCACTGCCCAACGACCCGTGTTCCCACATAAATCACGGCGCTCTGGCCCGGAGCAACACCCAGCAGGGGCTCGTACAGCGTGACACGCAACTCTCCGCCGGTGACTCGTGCGCTCGCTGGAACGGGGTCTGCGTGGGCTCTGACCTGGACCTCACACTCGAAGGACCCACACCCAAAACCGTGCTCATCATCGGCAGCCTCAGCAAGACCCGATGCGACCGGGTCCGCTCCAGCAAAACTCATCACCGATCCGGCCAACTCGCTAATCGCGAGAGCCTCTTTGGGCCCCACAATGACCTCATTGGACTTGGGCCTGACCTCCAGAACGTAGCGTGGTTTTCCATCCGGTGCGGGATAGCCCAGTTGGAGTCCCTTGCGCTGTCCGACCGTGTAAGCGTGGGCACCCTGATGCGACCCGACGACCTCACCCTCGGATGTCACAACGGGTCCCTCTTTCTCCCCCACGCGCTCGGCAAGCCACCCACGAGTATCGCCGTCAGGAATAAAGCAAATGTCGTGACTATCGGGTTTAGCGGCGACGAAAAATCCGCGCTCCGCTGCTTCTGCGCGGACGTCGTCCTTGGATGGCGTTGTGGCAAGCGGGAAGTAGCAGTGCTCGAGCTGATCCGCTGTCAACACCCCCAATACATACGACTGGTCCTTAGCCCAGGTGGCAGCGCGGTGAAGCTCTCGACCATTCGGTCCCTCCACAACAGAGGCATAGTGCCCGGTCGCGATGGCATCGAAACCAAGTGCCAGCCCCCGCTCCAACACCGCCTGGAACTTAATGTGCTGATTACAGCGCATACACGGATTCGGGGTGCGTCCCTCGGAATACTCGTCAATAAAGTCCTGAACCACGTCCTGGGCGAAGCGCTCAGAGAAATCCCACACATAAAACGGGATTCCCAGCATGTCGGCAACGCGCCTGGCATCCATGGAATCTTCGATGGTGCAACAGCCCCTCGACCCGGTGCGAAGGGTGCCAGGCATCCGCGAGAGAGCCAAGTGCACACCGACGACCTCGTGACCGGCCTCCACAGCGCGCGCAGCAGCGACGGCGCTATCGACGCCACCACTCATCGCAGCCAGAACTTTCACGCCCACCAGTGTAGGCAGTGAGCCTTCAAAGATGCCGGGCCGCTAGCGACCGGAGGCCATCCCCGCGGCCCTTGCCTGCTCGACGACACCCGCAAAGCGGGACACTACCTGGTCAATGTCTTCGGACGTGGTGTGGTAGCCGAGGCTGAACCTCAAGGCACCGCGAGCGGTTTCTTCTCTCAGACCCATGGCCATCAAGACATGGGAGGGCTCTGGAACACCGGCCTGGCAGGCCGACCCCGTCGACACCTGGATACCGTGCTGATCCAGCAGATAGAGCAACACATCACCCTCACAGTCGGGAATGGTGATGTGGAGGTTGCCCGGTAGCCGATCGGCAGTGGACCCGCGCACCACAATCTCCGGAACGACGCTCTGGAGTCCCTCTCGCAGCGAATCACGAAGCTCACGGAGCCTTTCTGACCTCTCCAGACGCTGGCGTTCGCGCAACTCCAGCGCCGCTGCGAAAGCGACCACGCCCGCCACATCGAGGGTTCCCGACCGGCCGCGTTGCTGGTCTCCACCGTGAATCAGAGCGCTCATCTCGGGTGCGTGGCGGGAGAGCACCAGAGCTCCGACCCCGACCGGTCCACCTACTTTGTGGGCAGAAATACTCATGGCGGTGACTCCGAGGGCCGAGAAATCCACGGGGATGTACCCCAGGGCTGCAATTGCATCGACGTGGGTTGGCACGCCAGCCTCCGTGGCAATACGAGCGATGTCTTCCACGGGTTGAAGGGACCCGACCTCATTGTTGGCGAGCAACGTCGTCACCATGGTGGCCGGATGATCCGACACGATGACCTCGAGCGAATCGGTGTCGAGAACTGCCTCGCTGTCGATAGGAACCCACGCAATCTCGGTTCCTTCGTTCTTTTCGAGCCACTCCAGCGCATCCAGTGTGGCGTGGTGTTCAGCCCTCGAGGACACCAGGGTGGTCGGGGTGTCAGCTCCCCTGGCTGCCTGGGCTGCCCACACGGCGCCCTTGAGGGCCGTGTTGATCGCCTCCGTGCCGCCGGAGGTCAGAATGATTTCGATGGGCTCACAGCCCAGCAGGCGCGCAAGGCGTTCTTTGGCTTCTTCCAACAGGGCGCGCTGGCGCTGGCCCGCTTGATGGATGGACGAGGGATTTCCCACACCCGCGAGGGCTTCCAGGTAAACCTCGCGGATGGCTTCCGGCATCGGACTGGTGGCCTGATAGTCGAGATAGACCATGGCTGCCTAAAACATCAGGGAGGCGAGCTGGGTCCGGGCCTTTTTTACCTCGGGAGCTGCCTGACCCACAATCGTGAAGTAGCTGAGCAAACGCTCCCGAATCCGCTCTTTGTCCTCGTCGGCGGAAGTGGCAAAAATACCCAAAAGCCTGACAAAAGCGTCCTCAATGTGCCCGCCGGACAGGTCGAGGTCCGCCACAGCAAGCGCGTGCTCGACATTCCCTGGATCATCCGCGGCGGCACGTCGCACGGCCTCGGCGTCGAGAGATCGTGCACGCTCGAGCAGCTCCACCTGAGCCAGTCCCGCGGCCGCATCGGAGTCGGCTGGTGACTCCTGCAGTGCCTTCTGGTAGGCCGCTTTGGCTGCCGGTAGGTCGTTGCGGGTCAGAGCATCGAAGGCTTCTTGATGCAGAGGCGGCAGTGGGGCTTCCTGAGGCTCAGAGTCCTCCTCTGGGGCACCCGCACCGGGGTCAACCTGGCCGGTCACTCCGTTTTCTTTGGCAAAGGTGAGGACTTGGTCCAGGATTGCCCGCACTTCGTGTTCTGCCGGGATTCCTTTGAACAGGGGAACGGGTTGGCCGCCAATGAGGGCAAGGACTGTGGGGATTCCCTCGACCTGGAGGGCTCGGACGAGTTCCGGGGAAGATTCCCCGCGCACCGTACCCAAGACAAAGCGACCCTGGTAGCTCTCAATGATGGGGCCCAGAGCAGGCTGCACTTCGCCGCCATAGACCTCGAGGATGACGGGAACAGTGCGGGAGAGCTCCACGAGGGCAGCGATGCTGCGGTCATCGACATCTCGCACGAGAGAATCCGCATTCCCCGACGGGGGTGTCGAGGGTGTTTGGTTCTTATTCACAAGACCTGACAGGTCCACGGCACCCGCCAGGGCGGGTCCCAACCGGGGATCACTCACTGTCCACCTCCTTGGCACCGATCAGACTGTAGGTGAAACCGAGAACCCTAATCGCGTCCTCGGAGCCCACCGGGGGCACGTACCAGAGTATTTGGAGTTGGGACTCCACATCGAATCCTTCGGTGGATTGCGACAGGGAGGTGAGAGCTCGCACCGCGATACTGGAGTTCAGAGCCGCCCCCGATTGGACGGGCTCCACGAGCTCACGCTCGATAATCGTGCCCATCACGATCGCTCCCGAATCTGCCGTCGAAAACGCCACCACCTCGCTTTCTCCAGGCGTCGATTCCCAGGTCACTTGGACTGTCTCACCGAAGGATTCTTGCCGGAGCGCCTGCGCATCTGGCCCTGCCTGCGCGTAGAGGGGGTCATTTGCAAGAGCGAAGTCCCTCGCGAACGGACTCTCCGTTCCGTTGCGCAAAACATCGGCGTATCGTTCGATGAGATCTTTCGGCGGTATGCGGGTGAGTTTGCTCTCCGCGGAAAGCTTGGGCGCACCGACCGACGCTGAGGGCAGGTCGGGGAGCTGAACTTGGGGGTTCAACACAATCGCGTAGGTGAGCTCGTATGGCGAGCGGGGATCGAGTTGCTTGAGCACAACCCCTAGGGAGGGCGACTCGAGGTCTTCCTCATCTTGGATGATCCCAAACACACTCCGAGGCCACACGGTGGTCTGTTGTGGCACCACCAAACGAATAGGTGAGGCGGGGATGGGCACCACGGTCGCAGATTCCGGGTCAGCGCGCTGGATGATGTAGGTGGCTCGTCTCGCAGCCAGCGTGGGCTCCTCCACCCTCACACCCAGGGTGTTGACGGAGAGCTCCTCGTCGGCCAGTCGAATCTGCTCGGCAACGCGCGCCATGATGCGGGAGAACTGGAGCTCGGTGACTGCCGGGTAGGGGGCAATCGTTTGAGTGTTGGTCGTAGTGGTGCTCTCTTGCGCGGGCTCGGGTGCCGGGGCGCTCGGCGCACACCCTCCCAGGGCAAGGGCTCCGGCGATAGGTAGGGCGATGAACCGCGCGGCTCGGCGTCCCCTCGGGCGAACTGAGGAGGGTCGCTTCACCCGAGACACTCGGGGTGCTCGAACCTTGGGGCGCCTGGTCTTCCGACGCCTGGGGCCTCTCGTTCTGCGCCAGTGAATCCACGAGGTAATCAGGGCGATGAAACCGGCAACCATAGTGATGAGGCCGACCACAATGAGCGCAAGAATCCAGGGCGCTTCGTTGGTGACCGGCCAGGAAATGGTCACGGTCTGGGGAGCGGGCAACACCCCATCGCTCATGATGAGCACGGTGACGTCTTCGGGGGCGGCAATAGAGATAGACACCGAGTCGGCTTCGGAGTATTCGGCAAACCACAAATCAGACCCCGCCGGCTCTGGCAAATACAGCTCTCCTGAGCGCGGCAGAGCGGTCAGCGCACTGCTTACAGCATCGACACCGAGCAGAGTATGCCGGGCAGGCGATAACCAGGCCATGACGTCGATGGTTCGGCCATAGGCCACGAAAACCCGATCGGTGCTTCGGTTCTCGAAGCCGACCCCTTCAGTGCGAGGAACCCGAGCACTCGTTCCGCCCTCGACGGTGATGGTCTGCCGACCGGGAAAGGCCAGAAGGTCTTCACCGTGGATGATGAGCGCAGGCGCCGTCGCGTCAAGCTCCACGGAAAGCTCGATGGTGTCGGGAGCATCGAAGACGGTCCGCTGAGCAATACCAATCGAGAGAGTCACTGTTGAAACCGCCAGAAGAACGATGGCAACGATGAGGCGCACTCGTTCCCCTTCCCGCGCAGAGAGTGAGGCCCATGGACCCCTGACCAACTCTTCAGGGTAGCCGAAACCGGTTTGGTTTGACCTGGTCCCCTAGAGCTACACTACGGGGAGGTTTAACTAGGTTTCATTTCGGAAAGAGTCGACGTTTTTATGGCAGATACGGAACAAGAGTTCACGACGGAGCTCCGCGGGTATAAGCGCAGCGAAGTCGACGAGGTCATCAACGACCTTCGAGCTGAGCTCATCCAAGCTTCCAAAGATCGCGGAAACCTTCTGGCGGAGCTTGGCGCTCTCAAGGAACAGATTGCCGCCATCGAAGCATCCTCGGGCGAGACGTTCTCCCCCAGCTACTCCGGGCTCGGAAGTCGCCTCGAAGCGATTCTGCGTATCGCTGAGGAACAATCCACCAGAATCATCGGTCAAGCCGACATCGACTCGGAGCGCATCATCGGCAACGCCCGAACTGAAGCGCAATCACTCGTGGAAGCGGCGGAGCGCGAGGCTGAACGCCTCACCACCGATGCCTCTAACCGGGCAGCCAACACCCTCGATGGTGCCAGCGAACAAGCCGAAAAACTTATCCAAGACGCCACCGAGGAGGCGAGGCGTCTCACCGAGGGTGCGGTCGAGGAAGCATCCGCCATCCGAGGTGCCGTCTCGACTGAGGCTGCCAAAATGCGGGCGAGCGCGAAGCGTGAGACCGAAGCTATGCGGGCCGAGGTGGAGCGAGAGATTTCTGAACTCAAGGTTGTCGCGGAGCGTGAACTCAACCAGGCACGGGAGCAGGCTTCGGAGCTGACGAAAGAAGTTGAGGCAGAGCGCGCGAGCCATGAGCTCACCTTGAAGAAGATCCAGGAAGAGGCCGCTCTGGCGAAGACAAACCTCGAGCACGAAGTCGCCGAGACCACGGCAAAGCTCAAGCACGAGAACGACAAGCAGGCAGAGAAGCTAGCGCACATAGCCGAGCAGGCCAGGGTGGATCTCGAAGCTGAACTGAGCGCTCGTCGAGCAGAAGCAGAGCGCGAGCTTCTCGATGCACACCAGAAGGCTGTCGAGCTCAATAACCGCTTCCTCAAAGAAGCAGAGTCTCAACTAGCGGAGACGAAGTCTCGCTTGGGTGCGCTGCGCCAAGAGCACCAGAAGATTACGGCGGCGATCGACGAGGCTAATCGCAGCGGCAAGACTCAAGCTCAGGCTGAAGCGACCGAGCTCATCGCCAGGGCGCAAGAGCAAGCGCGTGAGATTGTGGAGGCCGCCGAACACGAAGCAACCTCTCGTGTTGCTGCAGCGGAGGGTCGCCTCGTGGAATTGCGCGCCGAACGCGACACGATTGCTGAGTATGTCGAGTCACTGCGCGCCATTGTCGCTGGAGCGTTGGAGGCACCAGCACCGAAGAAGTCTCAGAGGTCCGCTAAACGCTCCAAGCCTCGGGCAGTGGCGCCGCAGCAGGATTCAGCCGCTTCGTAATCTCGTTCAACACGAATCGCGTCTGTTTTTCACCCACCCAGAGGTGTTTGGCACCTTCTGCCATCACCAGCTCAAGTGAGGGAGCCACGGAGAAACCTTCCGTGGCCTGTTGCGGGGGCAAGAAATCATCAAACTCGGGGATCAGAGCCACGACTGGCACGGGTGAGTCCTGCCACCTGGCTAGCTCTTCTGGCGTGGTGCGGTGCAGCGGTGGCGAGAGCAAGATCACACCGGATATGCGACCGGTGTGTTCTCTGGCGTGCTTGAGGATGACCTCTGTCCCAAATGACCAGCCAATAAGCCACGGCGTCGGTAAACCGAGGCGTTCTGCTTCGGTGAGGGCCGCCTCCAAGTCTTTCTTTTCCTCAATTCCTTCGCCAAATGACCCCTCTGAGGTTCCTCGGGGTGAACTGACACCGCGGAAGTTGAAGCGGAACACGGCAATATCCGCTAAAGCAGGCAACCGCCACGAGGCTTTTCGAATGACGTGAGAGTCCATAAAACCCCCGGCGGTAGGAAGGGGGTGGAGAAAGAGCGCTGTGGCCATCGCCGGGTGATCCTCGGGCCAGGCGACCTCCCCGACCAGGGTGAGGCCATCGGATGTTGTGAAGCTGATGTCTTCGCGACGGGCGGGAAGCACCGTGGTGGAGGTGATGGCGCTCAATAGATTCTCCAGCAGTGCTTATGCCAGTGGCGCCGCTCCGAGATGTCGTGAGCATCGCCCATGATGCCATCTTGTTTCCACGCCACGAGGTGCTCGACACCGGGTTCAATCGTCAAATTGCACCCGGGGCAGGTGTAGTTCTTGGCGGCTTGTGCGGCACTAATGGGTTGAACCGTGTACGTGTAGCCTCGCTTGGTTTCTGATCTGCGAAACCCGGTTCGTAGCCTCTCGATGTCGAGGGGCTCCCCCTCAGTGGGCTTGGACCGCTTCGGACGATTACTTCGAGGCATTCTCAGTACCAGTTCTTTTGCTGCGAATGGGCCCAGGCAGCACACGGGTGTCCGTAACGACCCTCGATGTAGCCCAATCCCCAGCGGATTTGGGTTTCAGGGTTCGTCGCCCAGTCTGCTCCAGCGCTTGCCATCTTCTCTCCCGGAAGCGATTGCGGGATTCCGTAGGCTCCCGAGCTGCGATTGAGCGCTCGATAATTCCAGCCCGATTCCTTCTGCCACAGCGCAACCAGACAGCTGTATTCCGACTGACTCCACCCGCGAGCCACAACCTGCTCCAAAGCAAAAGCTTGGGCGCTTCCAGGGTCGGGTCGCCCCACAGCGGGAGCCATGCCCCACGCCCCGGTGACCTCAAACTGTTGTCTCTCCACCCCGAACCCACTACCCATGACGACAAGCGTCGACGTGTCAGGAGCACCGGGAACAAACCACGCATTGGCGGTAGCCGTGGCGGGGCCTGCGAGGGGTAACGCGACAAAAGCCGTCACAAACGATATTCCGAGGGCGGAAATAAGGGTTTTTTTGGCATCGCCAGACGACCGCGCCGATGCGCCACGGGAAAATCGTCGAAGTTTCACGGCGTCCACAGTGTACCGGGAGGTCTGAGCGGGGCTGGCTCTAGCGGACCGCCAGCATGACGGATACCGTCTCATCGAGGAGAGTGTCCACTTGCTTCTCGTCATAGCCACCGAGAGTGGTGCGGAACGTGCCTTTGCGCACCGCCGTGACCGAGAGCGCCTCCTGCTGCTGGAAATAGCGTGCAATCTGGTCACACATCTCGTCGACGTCCCCGGGGTGGTATCCGGGGCGAATTCGTGACACCGTGCGGAATTTGGCTTTGGCTGGCCTCGCTACACGATCCAAGATTTCTTGAGCACGCTCTCTCACGCCGGCGTAGTAGGTTTCCTCCCCCACGCTCTCGGTGTCGGCGTTGCGTTCTTTGTCGGCAAAGGCCTCCTCGAGTCGCCATAGTGCCTCATCGACAGCCTTGGTGCTGAGACCGTCTTTGGACACCAGCGGAAAAACTTTGTGGCGAATATCGCTCGAGGTGATTCCCTCCTCTTCACCCTCAAACACGCGCTTTGCGCGGTCGAGAAACTCGGTTACGACCTCCGGGTCATACCCAGTCATGCCTTTTTCGGCGCGAGGAAAGGGGGTGTCCACGCCCCAATTCTGCCAGTGCGGGGGTGAAAAACCTCGTGGACTGGCGGACTAGCCGAAAATCTGGAACAGCACGTACAGCATGGCCATCGAGGGCAACATCGAGTCGAGACGATCGAGGAAACCCCCGTGACCGGGTAGCCACGAGGAGATGTCTTTGATGCCCAAGTCACGCTTGATGAGGGACTCAATGAGGTCACCCAAGGTCGCAGAGCCCACCAGAAGGGCGCCCACGATAATTCCCTGCCACCACGCAAGTCCCAGCAGAAAGATTCCGAGGAGAACCCCCGCGAGAAGAGCCGCCAGCAAGGATCCAGCGAAGCCTTCCCAGGTCTTCTTCGGCGAAATCTTGGGTGCTAAAGGGGTGCGCCCCACGCTCAGACCCGTCGCATACGCCGCGACATCGACACACACCACGATGACGACTCCCGAGAACAGCCACAGCACGCCCCCGGTGCTCGTTGCTACGGCTACCGCGAAACCAGCGAGGAACGGAATATACGCAAGAACCATCACGGCAACACCAATGTCGGCCAGGGTTGTTGGCCTCGAATCGGCTTGGAGAAGCGCACGACCTGCCCGAATGACGACCGCCAAGACAATCGCACCGACGAGTGACCACAGTTGACCCTCGGGGCCATAGAAGGCTGCCACAGGGACCATGACCGCAGAGACCACAACCAGCGGCCAGCGTGACCGTAAACGCCCTTTATCGGTGAGAGCTCCCGCAAGCTCCAGGACTGCGAAAACCACCAGGGCAGTCACGAAGAGGACAAAGAGTTCGACCAGCCAGAACAGGCTTCCTACGAACACTCCCCCCAGAAGGAGTCCAAAAACAATCGCCTGCCACAATGGTCGGCCGGCTCGCTTATCGATTCGGGCGTTGACGTCTCGAACCTGCTCTTCAAACTCGGACACGGCAGCCTCAAGCTGTTCGAGAGCATCGTGACCCACCTGTGCGGGATCGAACTTCTTCTTCGACGGTGGGTGCTCGCTCATTAGACCTCGAGCAGCTCGGCTTCTTTCTTCTTCAGAGCCTCTTCCACCTGGTCGATGTGATTTTTCGTGATTGATTCGAGTTCTTTTTCCCCGCGAGCTACTTCGTCTTCTCCCACCTCAGAGGTCAGGGAGCTCAGGTCGTCCATTGCTTTGCGACGGACACTGCGAATGGAGACGCGACCATCCTCAGCCTTTTGCTTGACGATCTTCACGTATTCCTTGCGGCGCTCCTCGGTGAGCTCGGGCATAGTGACCCGAATGACATCTCCATCGTTGGAGGGGCTAGCGCCGAGGTTGGGAAAGTTCGCAATCGCTTTCTCAATCTCCTTCAGCGCACTCTTGTCATAGGGGGTGACTAAAAGTGTCCTGGCTTCCTGATTCTGCAAACTGGCGAGCTGCGCCAAGGGAGTAGGTGAACCGTAGTAGTCGACCATGATCTTCTGGAACAGCGCAGGATTAGCGCGACCGGTTCGCACTGTCTGGAAATCGTCGTGAACAACGTCGAGGGCTTTCGCCATCTTTTCTTTCGCCTCAGCGAGCACGTCAGCAATCATGGAATCTTCTCCTTGGTCTCAGTCTAGTTCGACGGTGCACCTAGGACACGAGGGTGCCGATGCGCTTACCCACGATTGCTTTCGTAACGTTCCCCTCTGGCTCCATACCAAAGACCACCATGGGCATCTTGTTGTCCATGCACAGGCTAAATGCCGTGGAATCGACGACTTTGAGACCCTGGACGAGAGCTTCCTGGTAAGTGAGTTTCTCGTACTTTTGCGCTCCAGGGTCTTTCTTCGGATCTGTCGTATAGACACCATCGACACCGTTTTTGGCCACCAAGACTTCATCCGCGAGGATTTCGAGGGCGCGCTGTGCAGCGACCGTGTCAGTCGAGAAGTACGGCAGTCCGGCTCCCGCCCCAAAGACAACAACGCGACCCTTCTCCAGATGCCGAATAGCGCGCAGCGGAATATAGGGCTCAGCTACCTGCGTCATCGAGATCGCAGATTGGACGCGGACCTCAGCACCAGCCTGCTCGAGGAAGTCCTGCAACGCCAGGGCGTTCATCACGGTCCCGAGCATTCCCATGTAGTCCGCGCGCCTGCGGTCCATTCCGCGTTGGCTCAATTCCGCCCCGCGGAAGAAGTTTCCACCACCGACCACGACCGCGACCTGGGCCTTCTTAGCCCCCTCGGCGATTTCACGGGCAATCGCTGCCACCACATCGGGGTTCACTCCCAGAGAGCCACCACCAAATGCTTCACCGGAAAGTTTGAGAAGTACTCGACGACGGCCTTCAGGCATAGTGACACCCTTCCTTTGCGCTCTTTAGCGTAGCGCGGGCGCAAACAGCTCGGGGGGCCGGGCCCCCGAGAGGAGTGTGAGTTAGGAACCGACGCGGAAGCGAGCAAACCCGCTCACGCTCAGACCGGCTTGTTCCAGAACCTGCTTGATCTGGAGCTTGTTGTCCCGGGCGTAGTCCTGCTCGAGCAAGGCGACCTGCTTGAAGAATGCACCCAGGCGACCCTCGACGATCTTGGGCAGTGCGGCATCGGGCTTTCCTTCCCCGCGCGAGATTTCTTCGACGATTCGGCGCTCTGCCTCCACGGCTTCCTCAGGAACATCCTCACGGGAGAGGTACTGCGGGTCAGCGAAGGAAATGTGCTGGGCAACACTGCGGGCAGTGTCTGCGTCGCTACCGGAGTAAGCCACAACGACACCCACCTGAGGCGGCAGGTCCTTGTTGGTCTTGTGCAGGTAGACGGCGAAGTTCTCACCGGACAGTTTCGCCACGCGACGCAGTTCCACCTTCTCGCCAATAATGGCGGCCTGGTCATCGATCATGCTCGCGATCGTTCCAGAACCGGCTGGCGCGGCAAGCGCTGCCTCAGCGTTTTCTGCTCCCGCTGCGACAACGGCAGCGAGTACGTCATCGGCGAGCTTCACGAACTTGTCGTTCTTGGCGACAAAGTCTGTTTCGCACGCGAGCTCCATGAGGTACGCAACACCATCACCCTCGTGCGCAATCACGAGGCCCTCACTGGTGGAGCGATCAGCGCGCTTTGCGTTTCCTTTAGCGCCCTTGAGTCGGAGGATTTCGGTAGCCTTCTCGACGTCTCCGCCGGCTTCCTCCAACGCGTTCTTGGTGTCGACCATTCCGGTCCCCAGCTGCTCACGCAGCTTCTTGATGTCCTCTAGTGACACAGCCATAGGTTTCTCCCCTACTTCTTCTCGGCGGCCTTGGCCGGAGCCTTCTTTGCGGCCGGCTTCTTGGCGGTCGTGGTCTTGGCGGCAGTTTTCTTCTCTGCAGCGGGCTTCGCTGCAGTCTTTGCCGGAGCCTTCTTGGCGGGCTCTTTGGTGGCGGCAGCCTTGGCCGGTGCCTTCTTTGCAGCGGGCTTCTTGTCGGCAGTTGCCTTCGCGGGGGCCTTCTTCGCAGCAGGCTTCTTCTCGGCAGCGGCTTTCGCTGGAGCTTTCTTCGCCGGTGCCTTCTTGGCCTCGGCGGCGGGCTCAGCGGGTGCAGCTTCCTGAGATCCGGTCGCGGACTGCTCGAGCAGTTCGCGCTCCCATTCTGCGAGTGGCTCCACCGCGGACACGTTGCCTTCCGCTTCTGGCTTCTGGTGGCGCTCAATGAGGCCCTCAGCGACAGCGTCAGCGATGACCTGGGTCAGCAAAGCGACGGAGCGAATCGCGTCGTCGTTACCAGGGATCGGGTAGTGCAAATCGTCCGGGTCGGCGTTGGAGTCGAGGATTCCGACAACGGGGATTCCGAGCTTCTTGGCCTCGTCGATAGCGAGGTGCTCACGAATCGGATCGATAACCCAGAGGGCGCTCGGAGCTTTCTGCAGGGAGCGAATACCACCGAGAGACTTCTGCAGCTTGGTCAGCTCACGCTTCTTGAGCAGCAGCTCCTTCTTGGTGTAACCCTGGGTGGTGTCCTCATAGTCGATTTCTTCGAGTTCTTTCATGCGACCCAAGCGCTTAGACACGGTCTGGAAGTTGGTCAACAGACCGCCCAACCAGCGCTCATTCACGTAGGGCTGACCCACGCGCGTGGCCTGCTCGGCAACAGCTTCCTGGGCTTGCTTCTTGGTCCCCACGAAGAGGATGGTTCCGCCGTGCGCGACGGTCTCTTTGACGAAGTCGTAGGCCTTATCGATGTAGGCCAGGGACTGCTGGAGGTCGATGATGTGGATACCGCTGCGCTCGGTCAGGATAAAGCGCTTGACTTTGGGGTTCCAGCGGCGGGTTTGGTGCCCGAAGTGGACGCCCGCATCGAGTAGTTGACGGATAGTGATGGCAGCCATGACGGCTCTCCTTTATGTTCTCGGTTAATCCCACACGTTTGTGTGAGCCTGGTGCCGAGGCCACCACCGCACTCCAGCAGAACCATCCCGGAGGAGAGACTGTCCAGAGACCGACGGGTGTGAACCTTGATCGACACGCGAAGTCACAGAGCAAAACTCTGCGCCCGCACAGCATAGCGCGTTAGCCCTCGAAACTCGAGTGCTAACTCCTACCCGAGCGCGAGGATATGCGGGGCGAGTGCCCGAAAAGCCTGCCCTCGATGGGAGAGCTCGTCTTTCTGGTCTGCCTGAAGCTCCGCTGCCGTCACCGTGTGGCCCTGAGGAATAAACACCGGGTCATAGCCAAAGCCGCCAGAACCCGCAGGGTGCTCGGCCAGCAAGCCCTCCCAGCGCTTCTGGATTACCATGTCGCCGCCCTCATGAACCAACGCGGCAGCACACACGAACGCAGCACGGCGATCACGGACACCCTTCATCTCGTCTAAAACTCTGGCCGTGTTATCGGCATCCACCCCGCTCGATGCATACCGAGCAGAGAAAATGCCGGGCCGACCATCGAGGGCTGTGACTTCTAAACCCGAATCATCGGCAATCGCAGGTCGCCCGGTGGCGTGAAAGGCAGACCTCGCTTTGATGAGAGCATTCGCCTCGAAAGTCTCACCGTCCTCCACCGGCGAATCCTCTGGGGAGGGCTCGAGGATGAGGCCTGGAATCAGCGGCTCGAGAATGCGCTGAAGTTCCAAAACCTTGTGGGCATTTTTGGTACCCACGACGACTCTCATCCCGCGGACTCTCCCAGAGCCTCTCGCTGAATCCGAGCCAGCTCGGTCGTCCCCGCCAAGGCCAAATCCAGCAAGCGATCCAACTCGGAGCGCTCAAACGGTGTCCCTTCGGCGGTGCCCTGTACCTCCACAAAGGATCCGCGCCCCGTGACCACGACATTCATGTCGGTATCGGCTGCCACATCTTCGACGTAGGCGAGATCGAGCATGGGCTCTCCCTCGACTATCCCCACACTCACCGCAGACACTGAATCGCGCAGAACAGTGGCTTTCGCGGAGACATGCCCTTTGTCTCTGGCCCAGCTGATGGCGTCCGCGAGAGCCACATACGCACCGGTAATAGCCGCCGTGCGCGTTCCGCCATCCGCTTGGAGGACATCGCAGTCCACGACCACGGTGTTCTCCCCCAGCTGCGTGAGATCGATGATGCCCCGCAGGGAGCGACCAATGAGACGCGAGATTTCGTGGGTTCGTCCCCCGATTTTTCCCTTCACCGACTCTCGATCCATCCGATCGTTCGTGGAGCGAGGAAGCATGCCGTACTCGGCGGTGACCCAGCCTCGACCCTGGCCATTGAGCCACCGTGGAACGCCCGGGGTGAAGGAGGCTGTGCAGAGGACTTTCGTGTTCCCAAAGGAAATCAGCGCACTGCCCTCTGCTTGATCACTCCAGCCTCGCTCGATCGTCACAGCTCGAAGTTCGCTGGCCAGGCGGCCATCGGCGCGGGTCATAGAGTCTCCTCACGGGTGTTCTCAATCCAGTGGCGGAAATCTTCCGCGCGGTGTTGGTAATCACGGTACTGGCCAAAGCTGGGCGCTGCGGGCGAGAGCAGGACATAGTCCCCTGGCCCGGCAAGCTCGCGCGCTCTCGTCACCGCGGCCCTCATATCGGGAACATCCTCGAGGAGAACCCTCTCGGCAAGACCAGCTTTCTCTAACGCGTCGCGGAACCGTCCCAACAGCGTGTGCCCGCTCGCGGGTAAACCGAGGATGTGCCGAGGGGTACTGGCAACGACCTGGTCGACCAGCGGTTGGTAATCGACTCCCCGGTCTTGACCTCCCACAATCCACACCATGCCAGGCGACTGAAGAGACCGGAGCGCGGCAGCACCCGCCTGCGGGTTGGTGGCAAGGGAATCGTTGATGAACACCAGGAGACTGGGGTCCTCGATGCGCTCGAGCCGGTGAGATAAGCCCTGGAAGTTCTCCAATACCTGAGCGATAACCCCCTGGTCGAGCAGGCCGGTGGCGTCGGCGAGAGCCACCGCCATCAGCATGTTCTGGTGGTTGTGTGTGCCGACAATCCCGGAGCGCTCGGTGTGAAAAAGCTTCTGCTCCCCCCGACACAGCCAGGAGTTTTCGCCATCGCGCTCGAGATGCCAGAGCTGACCGTGGCCGACCCAGGTGATGGGGACATCGGGAAAACGGGTCTCGAGTTCCCTTCGCAGAGTGTCATCATCGGCATTTGCGACCACGGTGGCTGGCCCGTGAGAGAGGATCGAGAGCTTGTCTCGGTAGTAGGTTTCGAGGTCCCCGTGCCAATCGAGGTGTTCGGGAAAGAGTGAGGTCAGCCCCACTAACCGCGGGGAGGCCTCCAGATAGTGGCATTGAAAACTCGAAAGCTCGACCGCGTAGAAATTTGACGCATCGAGCCCCACGAGGGGAATTCCCATATTTCCTCCGAGCCCGGCATCAACCCCGGAGCCCGCCAGGAGAGCATGGACAAGCGTTGTCGTCGTCGATTTACCCTTCGACCCCGTAATTCCCACCATGTGGTCACGATGCTCTGCCACAAACAGTGCGCTACTCGACGTGAGGCGAAGAGACAACCCTGTCAGGGCCTGATGAAGCTCACTGGTGATCGGAATTCCCGGCGACACCACCGCGATCGAGGCGGCTCGAATAGCCTCCGGGAGGTCAGCCAAATCCTGCGTGACATAGACGGGAATATCCGGGAAAGCCTGGCGAAAGTCTTCGGTCGCCTGACCCTCTCGCCCGTCGAGGGCGAACACGGTGGGCGCCGGGTCAAGTCCGACCAGGCGAGACGCCACAGCCTGGCCCTCTCGTCCCACGCCAACAATCAGAACGTTCTGACCGGCTAAGTCCGGGAGAGTCAGAGGTGCTTTAGGCAAGAACGCTTCCCAGTGTTTCAAAGGGTGCGGGGAGGTGGAGGCGGCCGTTGCGCTCACCCAGTACGCGGTCCTCGAGCTCGGGGTGGGGGTGCAGGAGCTCCGGCATTTCCTGAGTGAGAGCACTCACCACAGCGCTCTTTGACCAGTCGCTTTGGTGGGCAATCCAGGTAAAGCTCAACAGTGATTCGGCTTGCTCACCTACACACTCAAAGGGTCGGTGTTCGTGAAGACCGAGCAGGGCGCGATAGCCCTCCACCTGAGTGGGGTTATCCAGGAGGTTGTCGGCAAACATCCGGGTCAGGGACGTCGAGGGGATAAAGGGGCTGAGGATCAAGAATATGAAGCGACATTTATCGCACTCGCCACACCACCTGGCATCTTCGACTCCTTGCCGGAAGGCCCGGTTACAGCTCGTAATCACGGGGTGGTATTCGGGCAGGGCCGCGAAGTAACGCGCGATCTGAATTTCACTGTAGGGACGCAGGAGCGAGAAATACGCCCCAGCGGAGAGACCCGCCTGGGGCCCCAGCATGTCCTGCAAGAGTCCTTCTGCTTGCTCCGATTTCGACCACTGGTGATTGACCTCATGACCATCCCACTCGAGTGTCGCCTCGGAGGCACTCGCTTCGAGAGACATCACCACCGGACCCAAGCCGATAATGCGTGCCTGGACCAGCGCAATCAGGGAATTCATCGCGGTCACCGGAACGTGACCATTGAGGGCTCCTTGCTCGTTGAGCTCAAGCAACCTGGAATCAAGCTCCCTCGTCGCGGCGAGAACTGGGTGGCCCTTGATCCGTCCCACCCGGTAAATGATCTTGTTGGGGTTGACCGCGAATTGAACGGGGTGCATCCTCGCAGCTGCCAATAATTCGACGGTCACCACCGAATCTTTGCCACCACCGATGGGAACCAAAGGATCACCCGAGGGTGTCAGGTGTGTCTCAGCGGGCCACGATTCAGCTGCTGGTGCTTCGTGGACAATCTCCGGCGACAGAAGACCCGGGAAAGAGTTTCGATAGGCAAACTCAGCCAAACCTTCGCGGAGGACGGAACGGAGATACTCAATTCCCTCCGCCGTTATACCCTCCACCGCGACCACAAACCGAGAAGGGGCGGCGGCCTTGTAGTAGCTGAGCCCCACCACAGCGCCCAGCATGACGGCGAGGGAGCGAACGCGAGGCCAATCCACCTCATGTTCCGCTCGGACGGGCGTGAAGGCTATCCGCTCGGTGAATTCCTGGGTGTCCTCGGGTGAGACCAGCTCGTAACGGAAGGAAAAACTAAAATCCTCAGCAGAAAAATCCGCGTCGGTGTAGCGAAATTCGGTGTAGAGGGACGGATCGAACACCATCGCAGTCCACACCTCCTGTGTCATTACCTCGCTCGGCAACCCCCTCATCTTACGCCCGGGGGTCCCAGGTGTCCGCTAGTACTCGCTGCGGGCGGATTCTTGCTCGAGAACCTGCTCCAGATCACTCAGTCTTTTCAAGCCGCCGAGAGGTTTGGAGAGGCGATGGTTCCCTCGCAAGGCATCCTGCTGGCGATGCAGAAAGGTCCAATACCCCGCGGTCATGGGGCACGCGGTGTCCCCCACCCGGACTGAGGGCTTGAAAGTGCACGAGCCGCAATAGTTGGTCATCGTGTTGAGGTATGCCCCGCCCGAGGTGTAGGGCTTCGTCGCCACCTGGCCTCCATCGGCATACTGCGACATCCCGATGACGTTCGCTGGCATCACCCAGGGCGTTCCATCGACGAAGACATCGACAAACCAGTCATTGAGCTCACGGGGGCTAAAGCCTCGTTGGAGAGCGAAACTGCCAAGAACCATGAGGCGGTTGATGTGGTGTGTCCAGCCCCTGGTGTGGACTTCGCCCAACACATGAGCAATGCATCGCGAGCGAATATCGGTGGCATCGAGCTCGAGCCACCAGGTCGGCAGGGGCGCCTGGTGGTCGAGGTAGTTTTCTTCCGTGAAATCCGGTCCCAGGTGCCAATACAGATGCCACACCCAGTCCCTCCACCCCATCACTTGACGGATGAATCCCTCCGCACTGGAAAGCCCCACGCCACCCTGGTGATAGGCGACTAGCACGCGCTCGATGACTTCGGTGGGGTCGAGCAATCCGAGGTTCATAGCGGGAGAGAGCAGCGAGTGAGACATGGCCCAGTCCCCCACCATGGCGGCGTCCTCGTGGGGTCCAAATGTCGCCAGTCTCGTGGTGACAAAGTGCTCGAGGGCTTCGAGTGCTTCCGTCCGGGTCGCGGGGAAAAGCCTCGGCCCGTCCGCACCGACGAACTGGATGCCCTCGGTGGCCTCAAGGTGGTCGAGATAGTCGCGGACGTCGCGATCAATGTCGTCCTCCACCGGATACCACGGTTCTGTCACCCCCAAGGTGTCTTGATTCTTGGGTGGCGCTTCACGGTTGTCGTGGTCGAAATTGAATTGGCCACCCTCCGGTTCGAGTCCACCGTCTGAACCTGGCACCATCAGGTAACCGGTCTCCTTGCGTTGGTGTCGATAGAAGTTTTCCATCAGCAAGCGCTTGGACTGTCCCGACGCCCAAGCCTGAAAATCCGCCTCATTGGCGACAAAACCCCTCGAGGGGTGCACCTCGATCTCCGCGGTGGAAGCCAGATCGGAGACCAGCTTGCGAAGGCCCCACGACGTGGGGTTGACCACACTGGCATCGAGCCCCGCGAGCACCTCGTGGTAGGTCTCACCCCGTATCACCGTGGCGCGATCACCTAGTTCCTGGGCCAGGTGGCGCAGGGCAGACAGAATCAGGTGCGCTTTCTGGCGGTGGTATCGACGCCTCCGGAAAGGCCCCAGAACTTCAGGAATGATGATGTCCTGGTCCTCCACAAAATGCGGACCCAACTGGTCCGCGAACAGGATGCGGGGAAGCTTCTGCGACATTTCCGCCAGTGTAGGTGGAAAGCCTGAAGGGTAGGCTTTGGGGCGTGTCTACCGCCTTGTTGACCGACCACTATGAGCTGACCATGGTGGATGCCGCCCGAAAGTCGGGTCGCAGCGAGCGCAATGCTGTGTTTGAAGTTTTTGCCCGTCATTTGCCCCAGGGCAGGCGCTACGGGGTGGTTGCGGGAACCGCACGACTGGTGGAGGCCATCCAGGAGTTCCGTTTTGGTGCGAGTGAACTGGCGTTTGTGAGGGACAACGGAATTGTCTCCCCCGACACCCTGGATTGGCTGGAGGCCTATCGCTTTAGAGGATCCATCCACGGGTATGCCGAGGGGGAACTCTATTTCCCCGGTTCCCCGATTCTGCGGGTCGAGGGTGAGTTTCAGGAGGCAGTGCTTCTGGAAACCCTCATTTTGAGTGTTCTCAACTACGACTGTGCTGTAGCGAGTGCGGCCAGTCGAATGGTGCAGGCCGCTGATTCGAGAACACTCATTGAGATGGGTGCCAGGCGAGCGAACGAGCGCGCCGCGGTGGCCGCAGCAAGGGCCGCCTACATTGCAGGCTTTGACGCCACAAGCAACCTGGAAGCAGGGCGAAGCTTTGGGATTCCGACAAGAGGAACCGCAGCTCACTCATTTACTCTCTTGCATGATTCGGAGGAGGAAGCCTTCTCCGCACAAATTGAGGCCATGGGTGTGGGAACCACCCTCCTGGTGGACACATTCGATATCGAAGCGGGGGTGAACACCGCCATCACGGTCGCGGGACCACAACTCGGCGCTGTGCGCATCGACTCGGGTGATCTCCCCGTTGTGGTTCGTTCGGTGCGGGAGCAACTGGATGCCCTCGGGGCCACAGAGACCAAGATTGTGGTGACCAACGACCTCAACGAGCACACGATTGCAGGCCTGCGCGGTGCTCCCGTCGATGTGTTTGGTGTGGGCACGAGTGTGGTGACGGGTTCGGGAGCGCCAGCTGTGGGACTTGTCTACAAACTGGTTTCCAGGACCTCTGATGGGGGCGACTTCGTCTCCGTGGCTAAGCGAAGCTCCCTGAAAGGAAACCCGGGAGGGAAGAAGGACGCCTTCCGCGACGTGCCCGGCGGCACTGCGAGCGAGGAAATCGTCAGCGCCGATCCGGGCTTCTCCCCGCCGAAGAGCGCGCGGGCGCTGTTGACAGCTTTCATGAGCAATGGTGAGCCCACCTTCGCAGGAACCGCCCACGATGCTGTTGAGGCGGCCCGTGATCACCACCGCCGTGCGATTGCGGAACTGCCAGCATCTGGGTTCTCTCTGAGCGCTGGTGACCCCGCTATCCCCACCCGATTCATCTGATGCACCGGATTACCATAGGACTATGAGCCAAGACACCGAGGGAACCACGGATGTTCTCGACCGTGAACTCGAGAAGCTGCTCAACGAGGAGCAGGTCGAAGATGGTGACCACGATCGCTATTCGCACTATGTGAAGAAGGACAAGATTCTCAAGAGCGCACTGTCGGGCAAACCGGTTATCGCGCTCTGCGGGAAAGTCTGGGTCCCAGGCCGCGACCCGGAAAAGTTTCCGGTCTGCCCGACGTGCAAAGAAATCTACGAAACTCTGCGCGACGAATAACTAGAGGTCGCCGAGCGTCACTTCCACGGTGTAGCTATTGCCTGCCCGCACGTAGGTCAGGGTCGCTTCGGACCCACCCGGTAACACGCGGACCTGAGCGGTCAAATCAATCCGGTTGGTAACAGGTAAGCCGTTGAATCGGGTGACGACATCACCGGCACGGATTCCCGCACGATCCGCAGCACCGCCAGGAGTCACGCTGTCGATATACGCCCCGGTGACGGTCGCTGAGGCGACCGAGCTCGCATCCGTGACGAGCGCCCCGAGAAGTCCATGGCTTGCCGTCCCCGACTGAATGAGCTCGTTAGCGACCCGAAGCGCAAAGTTGGAGGGAATGGCAAAACCTAATCCGATGCTTCCTGAGCCTTGTCCGCCGGTGGAGGCGATCGCAACGTTGACCCCAATGAGTTCGCCGGACGTATTCAAGAGCGCACCACCCGAATTTCCGGGGTTGATGGAAGCATCCGTCTGAATCACGGGGAGCGAGATGGTCTGTCCGATGGACACACCGCCTGGCAGATCAAAATCGAACTGTCCGTCTTCCTCACCTGGCGCGCTCGAGGCTCCGACGGTGATGCTGCGGTTGATAGCCGAAACAATCCCGCTGGTCACGGTGCCAGGCAGCCCCAAAGGTGCACCAATAGCGATGGTTTCATCTCCCACATTCAGTTCATCGGAATCGCCGATGGACATCACCGGGAAGGGACCATCACCCTCGAGTTTGAGAACAGCGATGTCGGAGAGGATGTCACGGCCGACGACCTCGGCTCCGAGAAGCCGGCCATCTGATGTTGTCACGCGAACGGCCGGTTCTTGAGACCCACTTGATACGACATGCGCGTTCGTCATCACGTGGCCATCTGACGAGATGATGACGCCGGAGCCACTTCCGGCACCCTGCGCGCCGGCAACCTCGATGGTGACGACCGAGGGCATGGCGGTAGCCGCTACCGCGGTAATTTCGCTCGCGTCGGCGGGCGCGTTCACCGTGATGGTTTGTGGCGCCTGAATACCCGGTGAGACCAAACCCCTGGAGGAGAGATTCCAAATGGCAAACGCTCCACCCGCTGTTCCGCCCAGAAGACCACCTACGAGAAGGGCGGCGGTCACAAAAACTCCGAGCGTGCGAGCACGTTTCTTGTCGGCCTCTTGGGCTCTCACCTGAGCCCGGCTGTAGCTATCGGAGATACCCGAGTACACCGAGGGGGCAAAAGGTGACACTTTCTGGTCAGGTGCGGCACTCGCGAGCTCAGTGTCGCCAGGAGTGCTCGCATCGGTGCTCACCTCAGGAGTCGGTGCTGGCTGCGCTTGCGCTTCTGGTTCTGAGGTTTCGTTCTGCTCAGGGGTGGGGTCCTGTGAAGTCACGGGTGAAGTCCTTTCTGAGAGCCTCAGTGTGAAGAAAGAACCTGAACGAAACCCTCAGCAACCCCTAACGATACCTGGAGAGTTCCCTAACATCGCCCTGAAACAAGGGTTTCTGAGTGACACCCTTTATCCACGACGACAGGTGTCACACTCAACACCTCGACCACCCGTTGACCACTCGAGCGGGTGATCTGCCCGGGCAGGGATTGGAACGCACCACCGTCGAATCGATAGGCAGCCTCGAAGGTGACCTCGAGGCTCACGACATAATCCCCGGACTGTTCATAGACGTGAGAGGTCCCCGTCGGCGAAAACTGCTTCGCTCCCCAGGACGATCCAGCACGTGTTGTCACACTGTCCGATCCATCGCCCCAACTCCAGCGATAGGCCACGGGGGTGAAGCGAACCTCAATGGGCCACCCGAGCAATTCTCCCGACTCGGTAGTGGACCCGGTGGTCGAATAGACATTCGTGGGCAACAGAGGCAAGCTCCATCCCGCTGGCTCTTGAATGAAACCCGCCTCGCTCGGGGCAAACTGCGCGATATCGCTCACCGAGGTGGGAGGTGTCGGCTTTTCAACCTCGACGACACTCTTCGAGGGAGATGTGCCCCGACACAACCCCGCGATTTTCACTTCGCATTGCGCAGAGCCCAGGACCGGGTCCCGAGGCGGTGGTGGAGTCCACGTGCCTCGATAGGTGCTACCTGGTGTGCCCGCTGTCACCGCAGTTCCGGATACTGTGACGCCACTCTGTGTCACGATTGCCCCTACCGAGGGACATTGACCACTGGTGCGCTGGCTGTGAGTGCACTCGGTAGCGCTCGCAGGCGAGGCAGGCGCAACCGCGAGGAGCAGGCCCGCGAGACCCGCGAGTGCTCCCCTCACACGCACGGGTAGACACCCCACCAGGGCTCAGAACTCGTCAGGACGAGAGAGTCCATGGCGGGCCCCAGAAACCAGAAGACAACGGGCTCCACGGCGCCCCAGGAGAGCCCTGGTTGCTCGAGAAACTGCTCGATTTCTGCCCACACCGCGGGGTCCCCTTCAAAGTCTTCATAATGTGGGTGCCATTCCCACAGAACCTCAGGAGGGGTTGGCGCATCGACGGGAAGGTGGAACACCCCCGTCGTGTCAATGCAGGCAATTGCCCCTACCTCAACCCTGTCTTCGGGGGTGATGCGAGCACTCTGCACGAGAAACCTGGACACCTGACTGGTTCCCACCGTGCGCAGAGAGTTCTCGACAAAGTGGGAAAACCCCGCCCGCTCCGTTTCCCACCACTCCGGCGACACAAGAGCCTCCAA
>JBMUEW010000003.1:0-45785 GCA_049460875.1 Pontimonas sp. | reverse complement strand
GCTTGCTCGGGCGCCAAATATTGGACAGTTCCCATGACCTGACCGGTCGCGGTCAGGGGGACCTGGTCGGCAAGGCGGGCAATTCCGAAGTCGGTAATTTTCACGCTGCCATCGGGAGTGATCAAGAGGTTTCCGGGTTTGATATCCCGGTGCACAAGACCGGCTTGGTGGGCAGCGTGGAGGGCGGACGCTGTTTGGGCCACGATGCTGAGAACACGGGAAGCGGGAAGAATCTTTTCGCGCTCCAGAATGCTGCTCAATGCTTCACCAGGAACCATTTCCATGACGAGGTAGGCGCTACCTTCCTCTTCGCCGTAGTCGAAGACATTCGCGATGCCCTCATGGTTCACCAATGCTGCGTGACGGGCTTCGGCCCGGAAACGCTCGCGGAAACCGGAATCACCCATGTATTCGTCTTTGAGAATCTTGATGGCGACAGTGCGACCGATGACGGAGTCGTTAGCTTTCCACACCTCACCCATGCCACCGATGGCGATTCGGGAGACAAGCTCGTAGCGCGATCCAAATACTTGGCCCGTGGTCGGTCTCATCGCTCGATCACCGCCTCCATGATGGTTCGTGCCACCGGGGACGCCACAGAGTTCGACGTTCCTTCGGAACTCGAGCCTTCGATAACGACAGCAATAGCGAGTTGAGGGTCATCTGCCGGGGCGAAACCGGTGAACCAGAAAGAGCGCCCATCGCCAATTCCCGTCTCCGCTGTTCCCGTCTTTCCTGCGACGCTAATGCCTGAGATTGCTGCTCCACTGGCGACACCCTGACTGACATTGCGCACCATCATGCGCGTTAGCTCCTCGGCAACCGAGGGTCGAAGAGGCCTGGAGTAGATGGTGGGTTCGTAGGACTGCAGGACACGGAGGTTGGGGGCGATGATCTCATCCACGAGGTTGGGTTTCATCAACACACCACCCTCGGCTACTGCCGCACTCATCATGGCCACCTGCAGCGGCGTAACCCGGACATCAAATTGCCCAAAAGAGCTCAACATCAATTGAGCGTCATCCAGGCCACGGGGGAAGTTACTGGGTGTCACCTCGAGGGGAATTTCGAGTGTTGCACCAAATCCAAAGTCGTCGGCCATCGAACCAATGGCGGTCTCGCCGAGTTCGAGGCCCAGTTCGGCGTAGGGGATATTGCAGCTGAGACGAAACGCGTCCTCGAGGGTTACCGTCTCGTTGCCTCCACACAGTCTCCCGCCGGAGTTCTTCACGCTTTTGTCGCTCAGCGGCAGTGGAAGCTCTGCTGGGTTGAGGAATTCGCTCTGCGCGGTGTAGTCGCCGGATTCCAACGCGGCAGCCGTCATCAAGATTTTGAAGACAGAACCGGGGAAGTATTGATCCCCCGCGATGGCGCGATTCGCCAGCGGGTTCCCGGGATCCTCGGACAGTTCGTTGTAGGCGCTGAGAACCGCTGAGGTGGAGTGAGCCGCTAGGCGATTGGGGTCATACGAGGGGGTGGAGACCATCGCGAGAATTCGGCCGGTCGTGGGATCCATGACGACCACGGCACCGCGGCGATCGCCCAGAGCGTCGAAGGCCACTTGTTGAATCTCTGGATCGATGGTCAATTGCACGCTGGCGCCCTCCGGGGTTGACCCGGTGACGAGGGCCGTGAGCTGATCGAGAATTTGCGAGCTCGCCCGACCCGTGAGCACAGGGTTGAGTGCGCTTTCGATTCCCGCGTTTCCTTGGTTCAAGGTGTAGTAACCCACCACGGGTGCATAGAGCTCGGGATAGGGGTACGTGCGCAGGTAACGGAACTGGTTATCGACCGGAATCGACGTCGCTACGGGAATACCGCCGGCAAGGATTTGACCGCGTTCGGCAGAAAAGCTCTCGTAGAGTTTCCGGACATTGCGGTCGTCATCCGCGATGTCTTCGCTCGCCACCACCTGGATGTAGCTGGCAGAGAGAAAGAGCGCGATAAACATCGCCAGGATGGCGATTCCCACTCGACGCAATGGGGCGATCACGCGCGAACACCCGCCTCGAGTCGAACGGACGCGCGTGCCTCATCGCTCAGACGCAACAGCAGGGCAACGATGATCCAATTGGCCACCAGCGATGACCCACCCGCTGCGAGGAATGGTGTCGTGAGCCCCGTGACCGGAATCACACGGGTGATGCCGCCGATGACGACAAAGACTTGGAGGGCAAGGACGAAGGCTAAGCCCGAGGAGAGCAGTCGGCCAAAATCATCCGTCCCGGTGAACCCCACGCGCAAGCCCCTGGAGACCAGCAGGAGATACAGAGCCAACAGGGCGAACACCCCGAAGATTCCGAGTTCTTCACCGAGCGCGGCGACGATGTAGTCCGAGTTCGCGAGCGGAACGAAGTCGGGTTGGCCTTGACCCAACCCCTCTCCGATGAACCCTCCTTCGGCAAAGCCGAAGAGGCCTTGAACGAGTTGGTAAGAACCTCCGACAGCGTTGTAGACCTCGTTGTTGAACGAATCCAGCCATCCTTGCACCCGTCCTTGGACGTAACTCATTTGGGTGGCAGCGACGATTGCTCCCCCCACAAACAATCCGCCACCGAGACCCAGCCACAAGACTCTGTTCGTGGCGATGTAGAGCATGGCGAGGAAGAGACCGAAATACAGCAGGGAGGTTCCGAGGTCTCTCTGGAATACCAGGACACCCATCGCGACCGCCCACACGACCAGAAGCGGACCCAAGTCTCGGACGCGGGGCCAGCGGATACCGGCGAAGGTTGTCCCCACTTTTTGGAGACTCTCCCGAGCGGTCATGAGATACCCGGCGAAGAAGATCGCAAGAGCGATTTTCGCAATTTCACCGGGCTGAAAGTTCAATCCACCGATATTCACCCAGAGGGTGGCGCCATTGACGGTGCGACCAATTCCTGGCCATTGCGGCATGGTGAGCAAAACCACTCCAGCGAGCATGGCGAGGTAGCGGTAGCGCAGCAGCACGCGGTAGTTCTTGACCACGATGAGGACGATGATGGCAATGACGAGTGCCACTGCGGTCCACGCCATTTGTCGAACACCAGCCGCTTCCCACCCGCTCGAGCCGGCAGCAATGTCGAGGCGGTGAATGATGGTGATACCCAACCCGTTGAGCATGGTCGCCAGCGGAACCACAAAAGGATCGGCGTCGCGCGCGACAATCCGCAAGACCAAGTGCAAACCCAGGGTTAATCCCGCGAGACCCGCCGCGTAGGTCAAGAGACTCCAGTCCAGGGTGCCCAGAGCCCCCCACTGCACGAGGGCTAGAGCAAGGGCGCTGAGCCCAAGCGCAACGATGAGAAGAACCAACTCCAGGTTGCGAAGCTTCTGGGGCATCTTCACGCGCAACACGACGCGTCCGGTAACCGGAGAGACAGGGGGAACCGTGTTCGTCATGCCCCTACCGCCTCAGCCGATCGACGATCTCGATGGCGTCGTTGAGAGACTCCGCGGGGAGCGAATCCTCGATTCTCTCCTGCTCAAAAACCTGCAGAGAGTCAAGGGGTATGTCTGTTTCTTCGTAGAGCGTGGAGAGCGACAGAGGCCCCACGTTTTCGGGGACACCTTGATAGATGGCCACAAAGCCATTGCTTTCCCCGACGAAATAGCGAGTTTGCGTCCACTCATACGCGCTGAAGGCTGCCCCTGCGAGAGCTGCAATAACAATGACCACTGAGAGAGACCAGACAATTCGTCTGCGAATGAGCCTCCGGCGGTCCTCTCGGATGAGCTCCTCGAGGTAATCCTCTTCGGGTTCGAAGTGTTCGTCGGCTGGCGGCAGTGCCCGCAAGGGGTGGAGTAACAGGGCGGGAAGGGCCGGGCGACGCATGACCGGACCGGATTCGTAGGTGAGAGGACCAGCAGCAGCACCCACCATGCGGGGTTCTGCAGGGGGTGAGGTGTCGAGGTCCTCTGTGACGCGAACAACCACCACCGTGACGTTGTCAGGTGCTCCCTCACTGAGGCTCTGGGTGATGAGTTTGTGTGCCGCGAGCTCCACATCGTCCACGGTCAGCAGAGTTTCGGCAATATCCCGCTCAGGGACATATCCGCTGAGTCCATCAGAACAGAGCAACCATCGATCACCCGGCAGGGTGTCGATGACATGGGTGTCGACTTCGGGCTCCGCATCGACGTCACCGAGCACACGCATGAGAACACTGCGCCTCGGGTGGACCGCTGCTTCCTCCGGGGTGATGCGTCCACTATCGACCAATCGCTGGACGAAGGTGTGGTCGGAGGTGATCTGCTCCAGGACACCTTCGCGCAGTCGATAAATCCTAGAGTCCCCAATATGGGCAATGACCATCTGGGATTTCACCCGAATCATCGCGCTCACGGTGGTTCCCATGCCGGTGAGCTCTGGATGCTCGACAACAGCGTTGGTCAGGTCTGCGCCTGCGTCCAAAACACCGCGGAATAGCGCTTCTCTCGCGTCTTCGACGCTGTCGTAGGTGCGATCGAGACCGAAAAGATGCTGCACCGCGAGTGCGCTGGCGACATCCCCACCGGCGTGGCCACCCATTCCATCGGCAACCACGAAGAGGTTACGCCCCACGGAACCGGAGTCCTGATTGCTCGCGCGAATCTTCCCGATGTGGGAGGACGCGGCACTCAAAATCTGGTCGGTGGGCATCCGGCTACTTTCGAAGTTCAAATGTTGTATTTCCCACACTCACCGGGGTATTCAAAGGAACAGGAGTGGGGATACTCACCCGGTTTCCATCCACGAACGTGCCATTGGTGGAATCGAGGTCCTGAATCATCCACTGGTCATTCCAAAGCATCAAACGCGCGTGGTGAGTAGAGGTGACATCGTCACGAATCACCAGGCTTGAGTCGCCTGATCGCCCAATAGTGAACTGCTCCTCGGGCAGCAACTCAATCTCCAGACCCTCCTTCGGGCCACCCGTCACAATCAAGGATTGCGCGATCCCGCTGGGTGTTGAGGGTGCCGGGGAAAGCTTGGGGGGCTGTTCAGCAGAGGACTTGGCGGCTGGCTTGTCCTCGTCTTCTTGGCGATAACGCGCGGGACCGAAGAGATCCGTGCGCAGTGCGTAGACAATCGCGAAGATAAAAGCCCACAGCAGACCCAAAAAAGCCAGTTGCAGCAGAAACAGCGTTAGCTCGCTCACGATGTCTCCTCTGTGCGGGGGGGCGTGTGGTGCGCGAGGGCACGATACGAGTCTTCAGCCTGCGGGACCACCTCAAACAGGATACGCGCCTGGCCGATGACCAGGGAGCACTTATCCGGTAGAGCGGCCCTCGTCACCCGTTCACCGTCCAATTTGGTCCCATTCGTGGAACCCAAGTCACGAACCTCGGCGCGCTTGCCATCCCACCTGACTTCCGCGTGGTGCCTCGACACCCCACGCGCAACAACGTGAACATCGGTGTCCGTACCCCGCCCGAGGATGGTGGATTTCTTGATCAGCGGGTATCGAACCGAGTCCCAGATGAGGGTGGGAACCCACACCACAGCGCCGGTCGGGGTACTCCTGACCTCCACCATGCCCTCGGAGAGAGAATCGTCGAGGGAGAGCTCGATCGTGAGAGTTCCTGACAGACCATAACCCCGGACCTGGGCGTAATCTGCGAGAGCCTGGGTGATTTCCTGGAGGAAGACCTCCCCCAACTGGGTGAGTCGGTCGTGGTCAGCGCTCGAGAGCTCACAGGTGTAGAGGTGGGGAGCAATGCTCCTGGTTCTCGACACCGTTTTCGCTCGCGAATCCATCTCCCTTTTGAGAGCAGCAACGATCTCGACAGGGTGAACACCAGAGGAGAAAGCTTTGGCGAAAGTACCCCCGACTAGGCGCTCCACCGAGCGTTCAAAACTGTCGAGAAAACCCACGGCACACCTCCGAGGTTGGGGGTTCTTCTGACTAGTGATGCTAGCCGTCTTGGCTGGTGAACCCTCGAGGACTGGCCTGCGGGGGCAGGGCCCTCCTGTGGTACTCTCGGCACGTTGATGGGCGACCATCATTGCGCGAGTGGCGGAATGGCAGACGCGCTGGCTTCAGGTGCCAGTGCCCGCAAGGGCGTGGGGGTTCAAGTCCCCCCTCGCGCACGTTATGTGCGGCGACCTCTAAACGTCTTCATGGCTTTATTGATGCCAAACGCGTCGGCAATCCAGTCGAAGAGCGCGGGCGGCAGTAAGCGAAAGATTCGTACCGAGTAGACCATCCCCGGGAGCAAAAGCTCTCGTTTCGTGGATTCCACGGCATCCAGAATCTTTCCGGTGGCCTCCCTCTGGTCTTGGATGGGTAACAACGGGCTCCCCGATTTCACCCCATCGAACATTCCGGTGTTGATGTAGAACGGGTTGACGGTCAGGGTGGTGACAGAGGACCCCGAGTCTCGCAGTTCCGCTCGAAGGGCTTCCATGAATCCCACGGCAGCGTGTTTGCTCGCCGAGTAGTCCGTTTGGCGCGCTGACCCGGCCAGACCCGCGGCGCTTGCGATGGTGACCAGACGGCCGGCGTCACGCTCCAGCATCGAAGGCAAGAAGGCCTGGGTGGTCCAGTAGAGCGCGAATGTGTTGACGTTGTATGTATGGGTGATGTCTTTTTCGTCGAGGTCGAGGAGAGTCTTTCCGCTCACAACCCCGGCGTTGTTCACCAAAACATCGAGGTGACCGATCTTTTCGAGAACCTTGGTCGCGGCCGTCGCTACGGCTGATTTCTTCGACACGTCGACGGACATTGCAAGAGCGCTCGCACCAAGGCCTTCGACCTCTTTCGCTACAGCTTTGGCGGCCGCGAGGTTGATGTCCCACAGCACGAGGTGTGTCGCGCCGCGCTGAGCTGAGCCCAGCGCCATGAGCCGACCAATCCCGCTACCCGCTCCTGTGACCAGGACGTGCTTACCTGTGAGTGAATAGGGTTCAGCCATGGTGTCTACTTCCTAAACGGGAGATACTTCATGAGACGAAGACCCGCGGTCATTGCTCGGGTGAAGGCTTCGGCGCTCATACCGCGTGGTGCTGCCACGTTCAGGCCGCTTTGAGTCGCAATGGTTTGAACGTCGGTGTATTTCTGGATACCTTCGCGCCCGTGTCGGCGACCGACACCTGATTCTTTGAAACCACCCATGGGCGCATCAGTGGACGCCCACGAGGCGGTGAAACCTTCGTTCACGTTCACGCTTCCGGCCTGGATCTGCACTGCCACAGATTCTGCTCGAGTTTTGGAGCCCCAGACACTGGCATTGAGCCCATAACTGGTGTCGTTAGCGAGGGCGATGGCGTGTTCATCGCTGTCGACTTTGTAGATAGCGACAACGGGACCAAAAGTCTCGGCTCGACAGAGCATCATGTCTTCACTCACGTCGGTCAGCAGGGTGGGTTCAAACGCATAGGGAGCGATATCGGGCCGATGCTTGCCCCCTGTGAGAAGGGTGGCGCCTCGCTCGAGAGCGTCCGTGACGTGGGCTTGGACTTTTTCCAAATGTTCGGCTGAAATCAGGGCGCCGACCTCATAGGAGAAATCGAATGCGCTTCCGAGCCGAAGCTTCTCGACTTCGGCAATAAAGCGGGGAACAAATCGGTCATAGATTCCCTCGTGCACATACAAGCGCTCGATGGACATGCACAGTTGACCTGCGTTGGAGAAGCTTGCGTTGATAGCTCCTTGCAGAGCGCGCTCGAGTGGAGCGTCATCGAGGACAATCATGGGGTTTTTCCCACCCAGCTCGGCAGAAAACCCAATGAGGCGTCGGGCTGCCTGCTCGGAGACGATCTTCCCGGTCGCGGTAGAACCGGTGAACATCACAAAGTCGGCGTTCTCGATAATCGCGGAGCCAAGGTCTGGACCATCCCCGATGACGACCTGGAAGAGACCCTCAGGAAGCCCTGCTTGATAGAGAAGGTGTAGAGCACTGAGTGCGGAGAAGGGGGTTTGAGCATCGGGTTTGAGGACAATCCCATTTCCCGCCATGAGTGCCGGTATCGCATCGCTCAGGGGCAGGGTGAGGGGGTAGTTCCACGGCGTAATCATTCCGACTACACCTTTGGGTTGGAAGTGGACACGGGTGCTGGTCACGAAAGGAAGGGCTCCCTGGCGCTTTTCAGGACGGAGGTGTCCCTCCGCACTGTTGGCGTAGTAGCGGGCTGTGAGAGCTATATCGGCGACCTCATCGAATGCTGAGGCACGGGATTTCCCCGTCTCCCACTGGACAACATCGAGCAGGGTGGCCTGGTGTTCGAGAACTAGATCGTGAAAGCGCATCATGATGGCTTTGCGCTCGCGAAAGGAACGAGTCTTCCAAGAGTGCTGGGCGGCTCTCGCGATGTCACAAGCGCTATCGACATCGTTTGGGCTGGCTTGGGGTAGCGAGGCAATCAGGGAACCATCGAGTGGTGAGAAGTGCTCTTGGACTCCCGCTCCAGGAAAAACGAGCCCTGACCACGCATCGAGCTGCTCTCTCGACACCGGTGGTTGGACGCCAGAAGCTTTTTGCGGTGCGACTGTGCGAGGTGACATAGCCCTATGTTCGCGCATAATCCTGGGAGAGGGGAATAGCCAAACCTCATCCGGCGTTATCGTGGGAGAAATGCGACTAAGGAGAGCTGATGTCCACTGTGGTTGTTGATGTGCAGGGCATGACCTGCCAGCACTGCGTGAAGGCCGTGACCTCAGAAATAGAAGGCATTGAGGGTGTTACCGGCGTTTCTATTGCTTTGGAACCCGAGGGTACATCTCAGGTGACCGTGGAAGCAGAGTCGAACGTATCTGCTGATGCGCTGAAGGACGCAATCGCCGAAGCAGGTTACGACATGGTGGGAGTCCAGGGCTCGTCATGAGTCTGCCGATCCAGCTCGACATTGAGGGGATGACGTGCGCATCGTGTGCCACGCGTGTCGAAAAAGCCCTCAATAAGGTCGAAGGGGTCGAGGCGAGCGTCAACTACGCCACCGAGCGGGCCACAGTCCTCGGGGATGTCCCGCCCGAAACACTGCTGGGCGCCATCGAGTCTGCCGGTTACCACGCCCACGTTCACACGGAAGAACCCCCTTCGGGTCCTGACCCCATGGTGTCGCTCCGAAACCGCCTGATCGTCTCTGCCGTCATGACGGTGCCGGTGATGATTCTCAGCATGATTCCGCCCTTCCAGTTCCTGTATTGGCAATGGGTGGTCTTTGCATTGGCGACTCCTGTCGCGATCTGGGGGGCGTGGCCATTCCATCGGGCTGCAGCGATCAACGCGAGGCACGGTGTCGCGACGATGGACACCCTGATTTCGGTGGGAGTGGGTGCAGCGCTCGGGTGGTCGCTCTATGCCCTGTTCGTGGGTGGAGCAGGAATGCCCGGAATGACCATGACTCTGGAGCTTTTTGGCCAACCCGGTGAAGGATCTCACGAGATTTATCTCGAGGTCGCGGCCGCGGTCACGACCTTTATGCTTCTCGGGCGCTACCTCGAGCATCGAGCAAAGCGTGACGCCGGGGCAGCTCTTCGCGCTTTGATGGAATCCGGCGCGACCGAAGCGACTGTCCTCCGGGAGGGGGTGGAGAAGCTCCTGCCGGTGGCGATGGTGAAGCCAGGCGACGTCATGGTGGTGCGCCCAGGTGAGCGAATTCCCACCGATGGTCAGATCATCGAAGGGTCGGCTGCTATCGACGCGTCGATGATGACTGGTGAGTCAGTCCCCGTTGATGTCGGCGTAGGCGACACCGTTCTCGGGGGAACCATTAATACGTCGGGCTTTCTCCAAGTTCGAGCTACCCGTGTGGGCGACGACACTGAGTTGGCTCGCATGGCGGCGCTTGTCGAGCGCGCTCAAATTGGCAAATCCGATGCTCAAAGACTCGCGGACAGAATCTCCGGCATCTTTGTGCCGATCGTCATCGTGATTGCGCTCGTGACTTTTGCGGCGTGGACCTTGTTCGATGGCAGTGTCACCATCGCATTCCAGGCGGCCGTAGCAACGTTGATTATTGCCTGCCCGTGCGCCCTCGGACTCGCTACTCCGACCGCGTTGCTGGTGGGAACGGGCCGAGGTGCCCAGTTGGGTTTGCTGATTAGTGGCCCCGAAGTTCTTGAGCACAGTCGTTCACTCGACACCGTGGTGCTCGATAAGACGGGAACGCTCACCACAGGCCAGATGCGCGTGGTAGCAATCTGGCCTGAATCTGGCAGGACAGAACACGAGGTGCTAGCGCTCGCGGCAGCCGTAGAAGCGCAGTCTGAGCATCCCCTCGCCAAGGCCATCGTGGATAGGGCGCGAGAGGACAACGTTGCCCCTGTGGAGGCGAGTAGTTTCCGGACTGAGGCGGGATTTGGCGCTACCGCGCTCGTGGGGGACACTACCGTGAGCGTGGGGCGGCCAGCGTGGCTCGAATCATCGGGAATGGCCTTGTCGTCCGACCTTGGAGAGCGCCTCACGGAGCTGTACCTCACGGGAAACACGGTGGTGGCCGTGGCATCGGGGGACACGGTCGTGGGTTTGATTCACATCGCCGACACCCTCAAAGACTCGAGCGCGAGTGCCATTGCCATGCTTCACTCGTTGGGGCTTACGACCGTGATGGCCACCGGTGACCATGAGTCGGTCGCCGCGGCGATTGCTCAGCAGGTGGGCATCGATCGAGTCGAAGCCGGACTCGCTCCGGAGGGCAAAGTGGAGGTCATCACGCGACTCCAAGCGGAGGGTCACCAGGTCGCGATGGTGGGGGATGGAATCAATGACGCCCCCGCACTGGCGACAGCAGACTTAGGGATTGCGATGGGCACAGGCACTGACGCGGCCATGAGCGCGGGCGACCTCACGATTACACGAGGTGATCTCATCGGTGTTGCCGATGGAATCCGTCTGGCACGCAAGACTCTGGGCACTATTCGAGGGAATCTGTTCTGGGCCTTTGCCTATAACGTCGCGGCCATCCCACTCGCGGTTGCTGCTGTGTTGAACCCCGTGGTGGCGGGTCTGGCGATGGCGTTCTCGTCTGTCTTCGTGGTGACTAACTCGTTGCGTCTTCGGGGTTTCCGCCCCACCACAGTGTGATCTGGCCCTGGACGAACTCATCGAGGGTGAGTTCGTCGGGGTCTAGTGCGCGTGACTCTCGATAAGACTCGATGAAGTAGTCGTTTCTGCGTCCAGCCGCCCAGTCTCGAATGGCATCGAGCGGATCATCGGGCATCGCGCTTTGTCTTTTGATTGTTCGGATGACACCGCGAATGCCGACGATGAGAAGGACAACACCCACCAGTCCCCCGAGTGCGATCGTGAATCCCTGGAGCGCGAACGGTGAGACGACGATGGAGAACAGGCCCAGTGCTGAGAGCGAAAACCAGTTTCCGAGTGCTCGGGCGGGGAGAGGTGCGAGACTTCGAAAGAAGGAATACCAGGATGTCCCGTTTTCTTCCCACCACGGCCACCCCTCAGGTATGGGTGGGGCATCGGCATACGGCTTCCAGCCGGGGTCTGGCTGAAAGCCTTGGTAGAGAGATATCCATCGCGGGTGGGGAGTTCGCCACCCGTCGGGCGGGTTGAACCTCAACGGCAAAGCGTCGAGGTCAACGGGCGTTCTCATCACGCCTCGAGGGTAGCCGGGGCGGGTGGGGGTTTCACAAACATGGCTCCAAGCGCCACGAGCAGGGGAAATAGTGCCGCGAGGACGGCTGCCCCCAGGTAAGAGCCAGAGAAAGAGAGACCGAGGGCGAAATAGAGCGGTCCCAGAGCCGTGGAGGCAAGACCAATGGAGGTGGCAATGCCTCGGATAGCTCCGATATGGCCGCGACCGTAGTAGCGAACAAACGCTGCCGCCTCGACACCTCGTAGTGCACCCATGGATGCCCCAAGGAGAAGCCCAAACAGGATTCCGCTAAACCCTGTGCCCACCAGGGGCAACAAGAGGAGGGTTCCACTGAGAGTCAACATCGAACCGGCAACACCCCACCGCGGATCAATACGATCCACGATGGCCCCGAGCCCCAGGGTTGCCGCCACAGCGGCAACGGTTTGGGGAATGAAATTTGCCGCTGCCTCGAGGGTGCTCAGTCCTTGAGCCCCCAAAATCGAGATGAGGTGGAACGCAAGACCAGTCGAGAGCATCCCCACCATGAATCCCGCCATAGCCAAAACCCAAAACATTCCGGTTCGCAACGCTTCTCGCGAGGTGTATCCAGCTTCGGGCACGATCACGATGTGTGAACCGGTCTCGGTGGTCGTTTGAGGAAGATCCTTGGGAAGCAAGAAGGCAATAGGCAACACAATGATCGCGACCAGGGCTGCCTCAATCCGCCACGCCGTCGCGATATCGGTGAAAGCGATGAGGCGCTCGACGCCCACAGGAGCCAGCGAGATACCTGCTGAGCCGACTGCTCCGACAATGCCCAACGCCAAACCCGGTCGATAGGTAATGGTCCGGGCTATCAGTGTGGTTGCAGCCAGTGACAGGGCTCCCTGACCCGTCATGCGTAGACCCACATACGATGCGGTGAGGCCGATGATGTCGGTGATGAAACTTGCGAGAAAAACCACGCTCATGAGCAGGAACCCGATGACGATAATGGCCCGCTTGGCCCCATATTTGTCGAGTACTCGGCCGAGAATCGGCATCGTGAGTGCACCGGTCAGGGTGGCGAGCAGGTAGCTAAACGAGATTGCGGTTCGATCAATGTCGAGAGACTCGATGAGGGGATCGGTGAACGGGGACAGCCCCGCGGTTTGACCGGGGAACGTCATCGCCGTCAACATGCTGCCGGCAGCGACAATCAGCGACCACCACACGAGCGGTTGTTTGGCGGGCTTTGGAGCTTCGTTACCTTCGCGATAGACGGGTGTCGCACCCGTGACGGGGAGAGGAATTTCTCCGGTGGGCGGGTGGGCGCTCACGAGTGGCCACCAGGAATTCCCAAAGCCTGGTGGAGCTGGCGGGGGGTATCGGCAAGCTGCTTGGCTTGCTCCCATCCGGCGGGACCGCCATATCCCCAGCGCACCAGGATTGTATCCAGGCCGTGGGCGGCCGCTCCCTCCACGTCGTGGACGCGGTCGCCGACCATGATGGCGTTATCTGTCGGGAACCCTTTGTCACGAAGACCGCCCAGAGCGTCCTCTACGACTTCCGCTTTAGTGCCGCGGCTTTCGTCATCCGCAGCGCACGAAATCACGTCGAAATGATCACTCAAGGTGAAATGTTCCAACATGATGGTGGCCGGTGTCGTGGGCTTCGAAGTGGCAATGGCGAGATGTGCGCCTGCATCCTCCAGGCCACGTAAAAGGTCGGCAACGCCATCAAAGAGCTTTGAGTCATAGACCCCCACATCCAGGTAGCGGGTCCTATAGATGGTGACAGCCTCTTTGGCTTCCTCGGCACTCATGTTGCCCCGAACTTCGAAGGACTGGGGCAAGGGAGGCCCCACCCAGCGCAGTAGTTCCGACATGGAAGGAACGGGCCGACCCAACTCCTTCAGCGTGAAGGCAATAGTGGAGACGATGCCCGGGGCTGAATCGACCAAGGTGCCATCCAAATCAAGGAGAACACTCCGGTATTTCAGCACTGGAAAAGCCTAGGGGATGAGCGTCTAGAACAGCCGTTGGTGGCTGTCATCCAACCCGCGCATCTGGTCGTAGTCGAGTATGAGGCATCGAATCCCTCGGTCTTCGGCGAGGGTGCGCGCCTGAGGTTTGATTTCTTGAGCTGCGTAGACCCCAGCGACGGGAGCAAGGTGGGGGTCGCGGTTGAGCAGCTCGAGATACCGGGTGAGTTGCTCAACACCATCGATATCACCTCGGCGTTTGATTTCGACAGCGACGTGAGCACCCGAATCGTCGGTGGCGAGGATGTCGACCGGTCCAATAGCGGTCATGTATTCCCGTCGCACCAGCGAGTAGCCTTCGCCCAAAATCTCTATCTGCGAGGCCAAGAGTTTCTGAAGGTCTGCCTCGACGCCATCTTTGATCAGGCCTGGATCTTCCCCGAGGTGATGCGTGTGGTCAGAGTGAATCTCATGGATGTTGACCATCAAGAGATCCGAGGTCTTATGGTGGACGACTTTCCACGTTTCTATGACGCCTGCTTCGGATTGTTCGGCGTCAGGTTCGAGAACCTCGAGCGAACAGGGTGGGGGCATCCAGTTCAGAGGTTTGTAGCTTCCGCCATCGGAGTGAATAAGGACGCTTCCATCTCCTTTGACCATGATGACCCGGGTGGCCAGAGGGAGATGAGCACTGAGTCGGCCCGCGTAATCAACAGAACAGGTTGCAATGACGAGCCGCATGGGCTTTCAGTGTAGAGGGTCTAGTTCGCGGGAGGTTTTGCCGCGGGGGCGGCGAAGAACGCGAGGATGATGACGCCCACCACTACCCACAGTGCCGGGAGGATGCCAAAAGAATCCCCCAGACCGCCAATGAGGGGTGGACCAATGAGGAAGGCCCCATATGCGACAGTCGCCACTGCTGACACCCGAGCGGCACTGCCCTGGGGGTTGTCCGCGGCTGCGGACATTCCCACCGGGAAACCTAATGAGCTACCCAAGCCCCACATCAGGGCACCTAGACCACTCAGGATGGGTTGCTCGATGAGAATTACGAACGACAGCCCGACGATAGCCATCGCAGCGGACCCTTGGAGGACGGGAACTCGGCCAAATTTGTCCAAGAGATAAACCCCCCCGATGCGTCCCGCCATCATCCCGACGGTAAAGAAACCGAACCACAGGGCCCCCACGGCATTGGTCTGATCTCGCCCATCAACGATGGCGAGGGCTAGCCAGTCATTCGCTGAACCCTCTGCAAAAGCCATCCCGAGCGCAATCACCCCAATCGCGAGCGTTCGGGGTTCCTTCCAGACTCGGAGTCGATCCGCCAGGGTGGATCGTTGCTCTCCGCCGTCCTCCGATGCCGCATCATCCTCGTCAGATATAAACCGCGAGACGAACCACAGGACAGGAGCCATGATGAGAGCCATCACGATGGTGTGGGGCGCGATTCCGATACCCACAAAACTCATGAGCGCCGAGACTCCTGCTCCCGTTACTGTGCCAAGCGACCAGAACGCGTGGAACCAGGGCATGATGTTGCGACTTACCGCTTTCTCCACCGATGCACCCTCGACGTTCATCGCGACGTCGGCGATTCCATTACCTGCGCCAGCCATGATGATGGCGACAACGGTGAGTGCGTAACTCGAAACCCATGAGGACCCCACCCCAATTCCCGCGAGCCCGAGTAATCCGAGAAGTCCAAAAAACAGAATTGTGTTGCGTTGACCCACCCAGGCGATGATGTGGCTCGAAAAAACAAGGCCGCTCACAGCGCCGAGAGCTCCGGTGAACAGCAACGCTGCTACTTCCGCAGTCGAGATGTCGAGACCATCCCGGATGGCGGGTACGCGCGCGAGCCAGGTGGAGAAGCCGAGTCCATTAATCATGAACACCACAAACAAGGCGTTCCGCCACGTGGTGGGAGTCCGGGAATTAGCGTGACTCACCGGGCACCATCCACCTCTCGCCTCTGGCTCGAAGCCCCAAGGTAAGAGCTCTGGCACCAATGTAGCTGACGCCAAAGGCTGCCTCGAGCATCAGTAAACCCCCGAGGTTTACGCCCGAGACCACCCACTCAGTGATCGAGGCAAGCCACAAGAAGGGGGCGAACATCACGACGTTGAGAACACCGGTGAGGGCAAGGTACTTTCCATCTCCTGCTCCGATGAGGACACCGTCCAAGACGAACACGAATCCGGACAGCGGGAGTGTGAGGGCGAGTAAGACGAAGACGGGAAGGAGCACTTCACGTAGCGGGCCATCCGAGGTCATGAGGAAGGGAAGAAGAGGCGAGAGTAGACCGGTCATGACCGCGAGGATTCCTCCGGCAAAGAAACCCCATGCCATCAGGGTCGACGTAGTGCTCCGGACGCCTGCCAGGTCGCTGGAGCCCAGGTCATGTCCGATGAGCGCTTGCGCTGCAATGGCTAGCGAATCCAGCGCGAGTGCGAGGAGGCTGAACAGGGTAAACACGATGTGCCATGCGGCAAGCTCTCGAGTTCCCAGTCCGGTGGCTACGAAGACAGTTGCAATGAGCGCGACTCGCAAACTAAGGGTTCTCAGTAACAACCAACTCCCTGACCGCGCAGCCGAAGTGATCCCCAGCATTCCCGGAGCTACAGAGACCCCGTGGGCCCGCGCTTCGCGACCCACGATAAAAAGGAAAACCGCAGCCATCGCCCATTGCGCAATGACAGTCCCAAGTGCTGAACCTCGAAGCCCCAGATCTATCCCATAAATAAGGAGGGCGTTCAATGCGGCATTGGCAGCGAAACCGGCAAGAGCAATCCACAGGGGTGTTCGTGTGTCTTGCAGTCCTCGCATAAGACCCGTTGCCGCGATGACCAAGAGCATGCCGGGGAGCCCCCACCACGAGATGCCGAGATACATTTCTGTGTCGAGCGCCACCTCTGTGGTTGCATCGAAGAAACGCACGAACCATGGAGTAAGGGCTGACCCGACAATTCCCAGAGTGACCCCGAGCCCGAGAGCGAGCCATAACCCGTCGATTCCCGCTGAGATTGCTCCCGCCTTGTTCCCGGCACCCAGCCGTCTTGCCACGATGGGCGTGGTGGCGTAGGCGAGAAAAATCAGAAGCCCAATGACCGTGGTCAAGATAGTGCTGGCCAGTCCCAGACTTGCGAGAGCGGCGGCACCAAGGTGACCCACCATCGCCGTGTCCGTGAGGAGAAAGAGCGGTTCGGCGACGAGTGCGCCGAGTGAGGGTATGGCGAGACCGAGAATGCGCTTGGTGAGAGAGGCGTCGGGCACGTCCGTAGGTTACCGCCCAGCGTGCTCTCTGAATCGATGATTAGGGTGAGGGCTGTGGCACGAAGCGGCATCGAGATTGAGGAGCGGGATTCTTCCGTTCATCCCGGGGATGACCTCTATCTGCACATGAATGGGCGCTGGTTAGAGCGTTCCCCCATTCCCGACGACAAGGCTCGCTTTGGCGCTTTCACCATCCTTGCTGAAGAAGCGGAACAGGCTGTCCGAGACATTTTGGAAGAGGCGAACACGGCTCCCGCGGGTTCCGAAGCCAAAAAGGCTGGAGATTTGTATGCGAGCTTCATGGATGAGAAACGCATTGAAGAGCGTGGGCACGCTCCTGTTCACAACGTCATCGAGAGAGTCGCTGAGGCCTATGCCAAGGGTAAGGATGCGCTTCTCGCGGAGCTCGGGCGGTTAGAGCGCGGTGGTAGCGAGGGGTTGTGGCAACTTTTCATCGACAACGACCCTGGAGATCCCGAGAAGTACGTGATTTTCATGGAGCAGGGCGGTATCGGGTTGCCTGACGAGTCCTATTACCGAGAGGAGTCGTTCGAGGAAATCCGAGGGGCATACCTTGCCCACCTTGGGCGAGTTTTCGATCTGATTGGCCTCGATGATGCTGCTGATCGGGCAGCTCGAGTGATGGCCGTGGAGACAGAGCTCGCCTCTCATCACTGGGACAACGTCCGTTCGCGTGATGCTGAAGCTACGTACAACCCGACAACGTTGGCTGAGCTCGGTTCCCTCATGGGCGGGCTCGCGTGGGATTCCTGGCTCGAGGCATCGGGAATTGGGTCGGAGAAATTCGCCCATGTGATTGTTCGTCAGCCGAGCTTTGTAAGCGCCATCGCATCGGTGTGGGATTCTCAGAGTGCAGAAGCTTTGCGCGATTGGACGTTATGGGGAGTGATGCGGTCGTTTTCGCCCTACCTCAGTTCCGATCTTGTGGATGCTCACTTCGACTTCTTCGGGAAGACGCTGTCTGGAACTCCGAAAATCCGCGCCCGGTGGAAACGAGCTGTGTCATTTGTTGAGGGCGTGATGGGTGAAGCGGTCGGAAAGTTGTACGTCGAGAGGCATTTCCCACCTGCAGCGAAGGCGCAAATGGATGAACTTGTGGATACGCTCCTGGAGGCCTACCGCTTGAGTATTCAGTCGTTGACTTGGATGAGCGACGAGACGAAGCAGAAGGCTTTGGAGAAGCTCGCGACGTTCAATCCCAAGATTGGATACCCCGATAAATGGCGAGACTATTCGGCGCTCTCGGTCACCTCCGATGACCTCTGGGCCAACGTGATGGCCGGAAACGAATTTGAATTCCACCGGGAGCTTCGCAAGATTGGCTCCCCGCTTGATCGGGACGAGTGGTTTATGACCCCACAAACGGTCAATGCGTATTACAACCCGGGTTTCAATGAGATTGTTTTCCCTGCTGCAATTCTGCAATATCCATTTTTTGACCCCGAGCGAGATGCGGCCTCGAATTATGGGGCCATTGGGGCGGTCATTGGCCACGAAATTGGCCACGGTTTCGATGATCAGGGTTCTCGCTTTGATGGCCATGGTCGTCTTCTCAATTGGTGGACGGAAGAGGACCGAGCGGCCTTTGAGGAGCGGACCGGGTCGTTGATTGATCAATTCAACGCGCTGACCCCTAAAGACCTTCCCGGTCACACGGTGAACGGTGAGCTGACAATTGGAGAAAACATTGGCGATCTCGGGGGCTTAGCTATTGCGTGGAAGGCTTACGTGCTGTCCTTGCGCGGCGAGCAACCCCCGGTTGTCGATGGGCTGTCAGCTCACGAGCGATTTTTCCTGTCCTGGGCGCAGTCCTGGAAGCTCGCGGTTCGTGTCGAAGAAGCCAAACGGTTGCTCCAAATTGACCCTCACTCCCCTTCGGAGTTCCGGTGCAACCAGATTGCTCGTAATCTGGACGAGTTTTACGAAGCATTTGGTGTGACGAAAGAACACGAGCTCTGGTTGGACCCGGAAGACAGAGTAAGTATCTGGTAATCACCCAAAAACCCCGCTACGCTGTGGGTATTAGAAATACATTCCAAAATTGGAATACATATCGGAGGCTTTTATGAGGGGCAAGATTCTCTTCGTTTTTGGACTCGCTCTGGGCTACGTACTGGGAACCAGAGCGGGCCGAGAGCGCTATGAACAAATTAAGGCGGGAGCTGAGAAAGTCTGGCTCGATCCTCGTGTCCAAGAGCAAGTTCACACGGTCGAGGAGTTCGTGAAGGACAAAGCACCCGACCTTGCTGATAAGGCGACGACCGCGGTGAAGAAAGTTACCTCCACGGTGCGCAGCGCGCGTGGGGAACAGGGCGCCTAGTTTTCGTGTCAGAAAACCAGGGTGCTCGGGCGCGAGCGAAAGGAAAGTCGTTCCTTTCGCTCATCACTGATGTACCTCACCTGATCTCGAAACTCATTCGGGCCGAAATTGAACTCTTGAAAGCGGAGCTCATTTCGAAGCTCAAGTCGGTGGGAATTGGACTAGGTCTTTTTGTCATCAGCCTCTCGCTCATCCTGTTGGCCCTGTTGCTTCTGATTTTTGCCGGAGTCTTTGCGCTGTCACTTGTTGTGCCTCTGTGGGCTGCAACGTTGATTGTCGCCGGTGTAGTGATTGTCGCTGCGATTGTGGTTGCGGGGATTGGTGCTGCTGTGATGTCTCGGACGAAGTCGCCCCTTCCCGACGAAACGGTCGAAAGTATTCGACAAGACATCCGCGTTCTCCGAGGAGACAAATAAATGTCGAGGTCTGCGCTTCGGTCCTTTGTGGGGGAGACCAGGGATGATCTGGGCGCCACACTGGATGAAATTGAGCACCGCCTGAGACCCGATGTGATGGCGAAGAAGCTGGCCGCGTGGGTAGCGCGGTCCTGGGATGAAGATTCCACGCCCTGGCTGATTGGTCTGGGAGTGAGCGTTATCGGAGGACTTGCTGCTGTGTTGTGGGCAGTTTTTGGGGACGATTAGTCCTGAACTGAAACCACAACGCGACCCCTGGTGAGACCCGCCAACACTCGAGGTGCGACATCCAACGCGTCCTCGAGAGCAATCTCATGCGCAACGGCATCGAGGGGTAGCTTCGCAGTCGCAAAGAGGCCCCAAATTGCCTGTCGAGTTTCGAGTGATTGGAACACGGAGTTGATTCCCACCAGGCTCACTCCCCGCAGGATGAAGGGCAACACTGTTGTCGGAAGGTCAGAGCCAGCGGCCAAACCACAGGAAGCCACCACGCCATCAGCCTGTGTGGAGGCAATGAGTGTGGCGAGCATTTCTCCCCCCGCCTGATCGATCGCACCGGCAAAACGCTCGTGGAGGAGTGGTCGCTTGGGTTGAGCCAGAAATTCCTGACGAGACAGGACGTCTGTAGCTCCGAGGGAGGTGAGGTACTCAGCCTCATCGGTTCGGCCAGTAATCGCCACGGGCGTGAAACCGGCATGGGCAAGCAGGCTCAAGGCAAGCGAGCCCACTCCACCTGCTGCTCCCGTCACGGCGATGGGTAACTCCGCCGAGTCGGCTGTGATGCCCAGGTTCTCGAGCGCCCTCATTGCGAGAGCAGCGGTAACGCCGGCTGTACCGATAATCGCGGCATCTCGAAGGGAGAGGCCCGGGGGAATGGCCATCACGTGCTCGGGCTCTGCTACCACCCGTGTAGCCAATCCTCCGTGCCGGTTTTCTCCGTAACCAAAGCCGGTGATGACTACCTCTGTTCCGACCGGGAGGGAAGGGTCAGAACTCGCGCTGACGATTCCCGAACAATCAATCCCCGGGATTAAGGGTGGTCTGCGGACAACACCCGGCGATCCGGTGAGGGCGAGAGCATCCTTGTAGTTGAGCGCTGAATAGTGAACATCGATGGTGACTGGTCCGTCACCGAGCTCGGAATCGGCAATCTGATCCCTGAAATGTGTGGTTAGTTGACCGGACCCATCCGAGGCAACCCACCAACCTGTGGCATGCTCAGCCAAACAGCATCGCCGCCGCGTCATAGCGCTCAGTGGGCACGGTTTTCAGATCACCCAACGCTTCGACAAAATCGACGCGCATGATGTCTGTTCCCCGCAATGCGACCATGTGACCCCACTGCTTGTCATTGACAAGGTTGATGACGCTCATTCCAAACCGTGTTGCTAAGACTCGGTCAAAGGCGCTGGGAGTTCCTCCGCGTTGAATGTGTCCCAGCGTGGTGGCCCTGGTTTCAATTCCTGTGGCCTCTTCGATGAGGGGGGCCAATATTTCTCCAATTCCGCCGAGCCGTGGTCGACCGAACGCATCGAGACCGCGTTCAGAGTGTGCGTCGTCCATCGTGTCGAGGGCGAAGCCCTCGGCGACAACGACGAGTGGAGCTCGACCGCGATCGTGTGCGGAGCGAACCCATCCGACGATCTCGCTCATGCTCGTTTTTCTCTCGGGGATGAGGATGGCGTGTGCTCCAGCGGCCATTCCGGAGTGAAGTGCAATCCAACCAACGTGACGTCCCATCACCTCGGCGACCATGCATCGTGAGTGAGAGTCACCAGTGGTCCGCAGGCGGTCCATTGCTTCGGTGGCGATACTGACGGCGGTGTCGAATCCGAAGGTGTAGTCGGTGCCGTTGAGATCGTTGTCTACGGTTTTGGGAACACCCACGATCGGCAGTCCTGCATCACTCAGTTCTTTCGCGGCCGCGAGTGAGCCTTCTCCCCCGATAGCAATGACCGCATCAATCTTGTGCTCTTCTAGGACCTCGGCAACACGCTTGGTACCGCCGTAGTCGAAAGGGTTAGTCCTCGAGGTTCCTAGGATGGTTCCCCCTTCCTTCGAAATACCTTTCACTTCATGACGAGTCAGCGGCATGAGGTCGGGTTCGCACAAGCCCTTGTAGCCACCGACAAAGCCCACAAATTCATGGCCATGAACCCTGGTTCCTTTGAGCACTGCCGCTCTAATGACCGCGTTCAGGCCGGGCGCATCTCCACCGCTCGTGAGCATTCCGATTTTCATGTGACTATTCTCTCTGGTTCCCTCACGCCCGGGGAACAGAATCCCAATCATTTACATAGGTTTCACCAAGTCCAGACATAGACAGACGTTTTAGTCTGGGGGCACAACTTCATTACACGGAGCAATCAAGGAGATCACATGGCTGAGAAAAAAGAGACTGTCAAAGCAACCGACCACGTTGCTGCAGAGGTCGAGACAGGGTTGACGGGGAATACTGAATACCCCGGCCAGACCATGGGGATCGTGGCACTCGTATTGTCCTTTTTCACGCAAATTCCCGCCCTTATCCTCGGCATTATTGCGTGGGTGTGGTCAAACAAGGCTGGTGTCAACAATGTGCCGGCCAAGGTCGCCGTTGCGGTGAGCTCGGTCTTGATGGTGTTGGGAATCCTGGCCGTTGTCGGATGGGTCGTCTTGGTCGCATCGACGGTCGGCGAGCTCGGCGATTTTGGTATGTGGGACGGAATGGGTCCCCGAGGACTTCGCTCCTAAAGGCTTTCTCGCTCCAACACAGCCATAGCGGCGTTGTGACCGGCGATACCGCTCACAGCGCCGCCGCGGCGAGCACCTGAACCACAGAGAAAGACTCTGTCGTCTGCTGTGGCAACGCCCCAGCGTCGCTCCGGAGTAGAGAGGTCCTCGTCATCCTCGACGAAGGGCCATTCCAGTGGGCCGTGGAAGATATTCCCGCCGGGTAGACCTAGAGCGTCTTCCAAATCACGTGTGGTTTTTGTCTCGATACAGAGGTTGCCTTCTGGGTCTTGCAAAATCACATCTTCGAGCGGTTCTGCCAGGACGCTATTGAGTGAGGTAATGACAGCCTCCTGGAGAGCCGCGCGCAAGGAATCGTTGTCCATCGTGTGAGTCAGCCGGTGAGGGACGTGAAGGCCGAACACCGTGAGGGTGTGCGCGCCTGACTCTTGGAGCTCGGGTGACAGGATGCTCGGGTCGCTCAGCGAGTGACAGTAAATCTCACACGGAAGTGGATCAGGAATCACTCCAGACTCCGCTTGGTCGAATCCAGCCTGAAGCTGTGACCAGGTTTCGTTGATGTGGAACGTGCCTCCAAACGCGGCCTCCGGAGTGAGAGAGGAGTCTTTGAGGCGGGGCAATCTCTTCAGGACCATATTCACCTTGACCTGTGCTCCCTCAGGGCCAGGTTCTGCTGAGGCTCTGCTGCGGAGGGCATCGAGTTCGCGAGGAGACGCGTTGACCAAGACATACCGGGCACTCACGGTGTGGGTCGAGCCCTCGTGCACGTAGGTCACAACGTTGTCATCGGCAATACCCGTCACAGAAGCTCCGGAGACCAATGTCGCTCCGGCCTCCCGCGCTGCGTGGAGAATTGCTCCTGACACAGCCCCCATCCCTCCAACGGGAACATCCCAGTCCCCTGTTCCTCCACCAATCACGTGATACAAGAAGCACTTGTTTGCTTCGAGATCTGGGTCGTGATTGGGAGCAAAGGTTCCAATGAGCCCGTCTGTCAGGACGACGCCGCGAACGACGTCGTGGCTGAAAGTTCTTTCGATCACGTCACCAATGGGTGTTTCGATGAAGCGGTCCCACACGTCGGGATCTCCCGTGATGCGCGCAACATGGTCTTTGGCTTCGCTCCGCGTGATGAGCGGGTCTGTTACTCCCGGGAAGAGCGCTTTCGCGAGGGCACCGGTCGTGGAATAAAAAGAATTCCACGCTGGGAAATCCTCGGCGGCTCCCAGTCGTGCGAAGGATTCTTGGGTGAGGTCGGCGTCCTCGTTGTCAATGAGGAGTCCAACACTCTCTCCAGGGACAGGGGTGTACGAAGAGTAGCGCCGCTTCGCCAATGAGATGGGGAGAGAGAGGTCGTCAATGATTTTCTGGGGAAGCAAGCTCACCAGGTAGGAGTATCGGGAAAGCCGCGCGTCAACGCCGGGGAAAGCCTGGTGCGAGACCGCGGCTCCACCCCACTCGTCGAGCCTCTCCAACACCGTGACCGACAGGCCAGCTTGAGCGAGATACGCAGCCGCCGTGAGCCCGTTATGGCCACCGCCGACGATAACAACGTCGGAGTGGGAAGGGCTCATAGGACCACAGTCTAGGCAGGCGAAACCGGCTCTGGCCCCATCGATGCGCTCGGGATGCATTCACCAGACTCGAGGCGTAGCATGCTCCCTATGCCTTCTGCGACCGCACACAAGACCTCGAAAGATAAAGGCCTCAGCGGAATCGCTCTCGCTCAGTCCCTTGCTGATGACTCAGTTGCCCTGGTTCGCTCGTGGCTGGATAGGGCCGCGAAGCTCCACCGGAAACCCGATGCCAGTTCCGAGCGATTAGCTGGCGTATTGAAAGATCCGAAAGGTCCTGCTTTTGCGTTGGGGTTTGTCGACCGGGTCGCAAGGCCGGAGGACCTCTCTGTCGCAGCTCGTAACTTTCGCCAGCTCTCGAGAGATATTCCCGACTTTCTTCCCCCCATCCTGCGTCTGCTGATTCAGCTCGGTGGGTTCTTTGCCCCGATATTTCCGACCATCGTGGTGCCGATTGCGCGATGGGCGCTCAAGACCCTGATTGGTCACCTCATCATCGATGCCAGCGATTCAAAGCTGACCGCCTCTTTGAAGCGACTCACCAAGAAGGGTGACCGGCTCAACATCAATCTTCTGGGCGAAGCAGTTCTGGGTGACGACGAGGCTGATCGCCGGCTTGCGGGAGTGCGAGCACTGATACAGCGCGACGACGTGGACTATGTGTCGGTCAAGGTGTCGGCAATCTCGAGCCAGCTCTCGATGTGGGCCTACGACCAAACGGTCAACAGAGTGGTCGAGCGCCTCATTCCGCTCTATCAGGAGGCAGCGGCGACAACACCGCCGACATTTATCAATCTGGACATGGAGGAGTTCAAAGACCTCGACATGACCCTCGACGTTTTCGAGCGAGTCCTGGGCGACAAGAGCCTCCGCTCCTACACCGGGGGAATCGTTCTCCAGGCTTACCTGCCTGAGGCTCTCGCTGCGATGAAGCGCATCCAAAGCTTTGCGGCCTCGCGAGCAAAAGCGGGGGGAGCGCCCCTCAAGGTCCGCGTGGTGAAAGGGGCGAACCTGCAAATGGAGCAGGTCGATGCTGAGCTCCACGACTGGCCGCTGGCGGTATTGCCCTCCAAGCAGGCCAGTGACACCAATTACAAACGAGTTCTCGAATGGGCCTTAACGCCATCGAGAAGCAAGAACGTTCGTATCGGTGTTGCCGGGCACAATCTCTTTGATGTGGCCTTCGCGCACTTGCTTGCCGAGCGTCGCGGTGTGACCGGAGCCGTGGACTTCGAAATGCTGATCGGGATGGCTCCCGACCAGGCCGATGCAGTGCGGGAGACAGTAGGACGCCTGCTTCTCTATACGCCGGTCGTTCACCCGAAGGAATTTGACGCCGCGGTGGGTTACCTGGTCAGGCGACTCGATGAGAACGCGAGCTCCGAAAACTTCATGTCCGCGGTGTTCGATCTGCACGACAACGACGACATCTTTGCCAGGGAAGAGCAGAGATTCCGAGACTCGTTAGCAGCGCTTAGCGCGAAGGCTCCCCCTGTTCACCGTGCGCAGAACCGGAATACCGAAGCACCTCGAAAGATCACGCCCGGAGAGCCCTTCCACAACGAAGCAGACACAGACCCCTCTATTGCGCATAATCGCGAATGGGCTGAGGGGATTCGCTCGCTTGCGGCATCGAAGCGAGGGGCATCGCTCGGTGTTGAGTCTCTGCGCAAAGGGGGCATACCCGAGTCGCTAGGTCCCATTCGTGGGGGGATTGCCGTTGACGATGTGGTCGCCCAGGGCCGGAAAGCGGGAGCCGACTGGGCCGCAAAGCCCGCCGCCGAGCGAGCCGCCATTTTGTTGAGTGCTGCCGATGAATTGGGCGCGAGGCGGGCAGAGCTACTCGCAGTCATGATGCAGGAAGCCGGCAAGACCCTGCAAGAAGGCGACCCCGAAGTCAGTGAAGCTATTGACTTCGCCCGATATTACGCCGGGTTAGCGCAAGACCTCGAGAAGGTGGATGGTGCCCAGTTCCAGCCCGCTCGCTTCACCCTGGTCACACCACCGTGGAACTTCCCCGTGGCCATCCCGGCTGGATCGGTTCTGTCCGCGCTTGCCGCGGGAAGTGCTGTGGCCATTAAGCCAGCCCCGCAGGTTCGTCGTTGTGGGGCAGTCATGGTGGAGGCTTTGTGGGCTGCCGGGGTTCCGAAAGACGTTCTCCAGTTGGTCGATGTTGAAGAAGGCCAGATAGGGCGGGGACTTATCTCCCATCCGGGGGTGGATCGACTCATCTTGACCGGAGGTTTTGAGACAGCCCAATTGTTCCGGTCGTGGCGGGCAGACCTCCCCTTGCTGGCGGAGACCAGTGGGAAGAACGCTCTGATCGTGACGCCAAGTGCTGACTTTGACCTTGCTGTGGCAGACATCGTCAAGAGCGCTTTCGGTCACGCTGGCCAGAAGTGTTCCGCCGCGAGCCTGGTGATTCTGGTGGGCTCGGTCGCGAAGTCTGAGCGGTTCCGTCGCCAACTCATGGATGCGGTGACCACGTTGCGAGTCGGTTATCCGGACAACCCGGAGTCGGTCATGGGACCAGTGATTGAACCGCCCGGGGCAAAGTTGGCCTCCGGCTTGAATGACCTTGGCCCGGGAGAGACCTGGTTACTGGCCCCCCGGTCCCTCGATGACGCAGGTCGATTGTGGAGTCCCGGTGTTCGAGATGGTGTGAAAGCGGGAAGCACGTTCCATCAGACCGAATACTTCGGTCCCATTCTGGGGATCATGAGCGCGAAGAACCTCGATGAAGCAATCTCCATCCAGAACGGCGTCGATTACGGATTGACTGCGGGAATTCACTCGCTCGATCCCGATGAGGTGTCGTATTGGCTGGATCGGGTGGAGGCAGGAAACTGCTACGTCAACCGGGGTATCACGGGAGCTATCGTGCAGCGCCAGCCCTTTGGTGGCTGGAAGAAGTCCAGTGTGGGTCCAGGAGCTAAAGCAGGGGGGCCGAACTACCTCATGGGTATGGGCTCTTGGCGGAGGACACCGTCTAGCGTTGAGGCGAGCCTCGCGCTGAATGATTCCCTGGTGGCACAGCTGCTGCCCTTCGTTGAGGAGGATGACGCTGAAGCCCGAGACTTCTTCCTGCGATCACTAGCCAGTGACCAACAGGCCTGGGCTGAGGTGTACGGGGTCTCGACAGATGAGACAGGGCTCAACGTCGAACGGAATGTGTTCCGTTATCGTCCGGGTGCAGTCACTATTCGGTGCGCTGGGTTCACCCCCTTGGCCGAGATTGTGAGGGTGTGCCTCGCGGGCATGCGGGTCGGTGCCTCTGTAAGCCTGTCCATGACCGACCGCTTGCCGGACGAGGTACTCTCCTTGCTTCGGCAGGGTGATGACACCTTTGTCGGCCTTGCGGACTACGTCGTGGAGACGGAGAGAGAGTTTGTCTCTCGTGTTTCAGGAAACCCTCCCGAGCGAATTCGACTTCTTGGTTCACGAGCTGATGCTCTCTCCGTCGCATTTGATGGGGCTCCGGAGGTGGCCATTTATGGTCACGACGTCACCGAGTCGGGCCGCGTCGAAATGTTGCCGTTCGTGATCGAACAGGCGGTGTCACTCACCGCTCACCGTTTTGGGGCAATCGATCCGCGCTTGCGCGACTTGGTGGTTTAGTCGCGAGGACGATGAATCAAGTTTGAGAGCACGATAGAGCTCTTGGTGTGATTCACGTTGGGTGCAATCCGAACCCGCTCGAGCGCGTCCTCGAGTGCTCCGATGTCTTTCGCCCTGAGGTGGACAATCGCGTCCGCATCACCGCTGACCGTTCCCGCGTCGATGACCTCGGGGACCCCGAGGAGAATCCGGCGGAGGTCTGTGGGAGACACAGTGCCCTGGCAGAACAGTTCGACGTAGGCTTCGACCGCGAGGCCCTCCACGGTCGGGTCGACCAGAACGGTGAAGCCCCTAATGGTGTCGTCGGCCACCATCTTGTCGACGCGACGCTTCACCGCTGATGCCGACAGGCCCACAATGTCGCCGATATCGCCGTAGTTTGCCCTGGCGTTGTGCCTCAGTTCCCCAATGATTTTGTGGTCAATTGCGTCCATACAGGCAGTGTATGCAATAAATCAGCCTTTAGAGGGGTAAAAACGCAGAATACTCGCGTTTGAACTCTCACAATGAGCGTTTTCTGCGTGAGAGACTCGAATCATGACAATGACTCTGGAGACTTCCGTAGACAGCCAGAACCTTACTGGTCAGGCAACAAAGCCGACCGTTTTGATGTGTCGGCCCGAGCACTTCACGGTGAGCTACCGGATTAACCCGTGGATGCACCCAGAAGACCCGACCGACACCTCGCTCGCGCTCCGGCAGTGGACCACGCTCTACGACACCTATGTGGATCTGGGGTTCACGGTCCACCTCATCGAGTCACTCCCAGGACTACCCGACATGGTCTACGCGGCAAACGGTGGATTCGTGCTCGATGGCATCGCATATGGGGCAAAGTTCCATTATCCGGAGCGACAGCCCGAGGGGCCTGCCTATATGGACTGGTTCCACTCTCAAGGATTGGATGTACGCGAACCAGAGTCGACGAATGAGGGTGAGGGGGATTTCCTCCTTGTGGGAGAGACCATCCTGGCGGCCTCGGGATTCCGTAGCGACACCTCGAGCCATCAGGAGATTGCTGACATCTATGGGCGTGAAGTCGTATCTCTTCAGTTGGTTAACCCGAGTTATTACCACCTGGACACTGCGCTGGCCGTGATCGATGAGACGACCATCGCGTATTTGCCCAGCGCCTTCGATGAAGGATCGCTCTCTATTCTTCGCGAGCGTTATCCGGACGCAATCATTGCGACCGAGGAGGATGCAGCATTCCTGGGTCTGAACAGTTTCAGCGATGGCCACAATGTGGTGATTGCGGAGCGCGCCACCACGTTTGCCAAAGACTTAGCTGATCGCGGATATAACCCCATCGGTGTTGACCTCTCCGAGCTCCTGCTCGGTGGAGGGGGCGTTAAGTGTTGCACTTTAGAGTTGAGGGCATGACTCGCCGACTGACGACTCCCGATGTCCTGGAACTCGAACAGCACTCACTGACCAGGAACTACAACCCCCTTCCGGTGGTCGCGGCCAAAGCAAAAGGCGCCTGGGTGTGGGATGTTGAGGGGAAAAAGTATCTCGACTGTCTTGCTGCCTATTCGGCCGTCAACTTTGGCCACTCGAATCCGAAACTGATTCGTGCGGCGAAGAAGCAGCTGGGACGAGTAACACTGACGTCCCGGGCGTTCCACCACGACAAGCTAGGGCTTTTCGCGAAGGAGCTCGCAGATCTCTTGTCGATGGACATGGTGCTTCCCATGAACTCGGGCGCAGAGGCGGTCGAGAGTGCTATCAAGATCGCGAGGGCTTGGGGCTATCGAGTCAAGGGAGTACAGGCAAACAAAGCCACAATCGTGGTAGCGAAGAACAATTTCCACGGTCGCACCATTTCGATTGTGAGTTTTTCCTCGGATGAATCATCCAGGAAAGACTTTGGACCCTTCACCCCCGGCTTTGTGCAGGTGGAATACGGCGACATCGAGGCTCTGGAGAAAGCCATCACGGACAACACCGTGGCCGTGATGCTGGAACCTATCCAAGGCGAGGCAGGCATCATTACACCGCCGAAGGGCTACCTCAAAGCGGTTCGAGCTCTGACACAAAAGAACAACGTGTTGATGATCGCCGATGAGATCCAGTCAGGACTTGGTCGCACGGGTGCAACCGTGCAGTGCCAGAAGGAAAAAGTTCAACCGGACATGTTCATCCTCGGCAAAGCCCTCGGAGGCGGCATCGTTCCGGTCAGCGCGGTCGTGGGGAAAGCCGATGTCATGGGGGTTCTGAAGCCTGGTCAACACGGCTCCACCTTTGGGGGAAACCCCCTCGCTGCGGCCGTGGGTTTGGCGGTCGTTCGGTTGCTGGCCACAGGGGAGATGCAAAAGCGCTCGGAGCGATTGGGCAAGCACCTCCACAAACGCCTGAAAAAACTCGTGGGCAAAGGTGTGCTCGCGGTGCGGGGGGCTGGTCTGTGGGCGGGAATTGATATCGACCCTCGCTTGGCGACAGGAAGGCAAGTGTGTGAGGCGTTGATGGCCAAAGGTGTCCTCGCAAAAGATACGCACGGGTCGACGATTCGCCTCGCTCCGCCGATTGTTGTCTCCAAGAAGGACTTGGACTGGGGAATCGATCAGCTCGAGACTGTTTTGCGAGAACTCTCAGCGAAATAACATCGGCCTGCTCTTCCCTCACGGGTTAAGTTAGGCTAACCTAACTTTGACGCACTCACACAGCGGTGATGGTCCCTCACCCCTTCGTCTCTCAAGGAGAACAATGCTGACATCTGCGCGCCTTCGCGGTGCTGCCCTCACCCTCACCTCGGTCTTTGTGCTGGTCGGTTGCGGGACCACCTCCAACGCTGAGGATGCAGACCAAGCCGGGCCCACTGAGGTGACTGCCGAGGAGGTCGTCATCGAGCCCGTGGCGGATGATTACGTCATCCTCTATTCGGGCCGGAATGAGAGTTTGGTTCAACCCTTGATTGATTTGTTCACCGAACAAACGGGCATCGCTGTTGATATTCGATACGCCGGAAGTTCGGAACTGGCTGCACAGCTTCTCGAAGAAGGGGCAGATAGCCCTGCCTCGGTGTTTCTTTCTCAAGACGCTGGAGCGCTAGGGGCGCTAAGCCTCGAAGGCCTCTTTGCAGAACTGCCCACTGAGATTACCGAGCGTGTCAACCCCGCCTTCACGTCCTATGACGACAGCTGGGTAGGTATCACCGGACGCGCTCGCGTCATTGTGTATGACAGTGAGACTCTTACCGCAGAAGAACTTCCCTCGACGGCAGATGAGATTGTTGCCCCCCAGTGGTCAGGAAAGGTGGGGGTTGCACCCGGTAACGCGAGCTTCCAGTCTTTCGTCACCGCCTATCGAGTCCTCAAAGGCGAAGGACCTGCTGATCAGTGGGTGTCAGGACTCAAGATTAATGACCCGCAAATCTTTGAGAGCAACGGTGCAATCCTGGAGGCGGTCAACGAGGGCACACTTCCCCTGGGACTGATTAACCATTACTACTGGGAGCGGTTGGCTTTCGAGCGAGGGGCAGAAAACCTTCGCGCCCAATTACATTTCACAGAATCTGGTGACCCCGCCTCCATTGTTAATGTGACCGGTATCGGTCTGCTCGAAGCGCAAAGTTTTGATCTGGATGCCCTCGAGCTCATTGAGTTTTTTGTCTCCGATGAAGCGCAGCAGTACTTCGTCGACGAAACCTTCGAATACCCCTTGGTTCCAGGAATCGACTCCCCCGAAGGGCTTCCCGCCTTGGATGATTTGGCCGTGGCCGACTTTGATCTGTCCGACCTCGCAACCTTGAAGCAGACCCAGGATCTGCTCCGAAAGTATGGGTTGATTCTCTAAACCCGTCAGGGTAAGAAAGGCCTTTGTGCCCACCACCATCGCACCCGAGCACACCCCTGCGCCAGCCGCCGGGGTGTCTCTCGTGACGAGACCACCCGCCTGGTTGACCACCCTCTCGCTGCTCGCGGTTGCCACTGTGGCAATACCGCTGGTGTACCTCGGAGTACGTGCGGCAGAGGTTCCTTTCCCAGAAGCTCTCGGAATCCTCTCCAGACCACTTGTCGGTGAGCTAGTCCTCAACACCATTGGTCTGAGCGTGGCAGTGTCGGCAACGGCCATCGCGATGGGCACGGTGATTGCCACGATTGTGACCAGGCTTCGCATTGGAGCGGCGAGAACCTGGTTGTTGGTCTCGGCTTTGCCCTTGGCCGTGCCCTCCTACCTTGCGTCCTATGGTTGGCTCGTCCTCGTGCCAGGACTGAATGGTTTCTGGCCTAGCTGGGCGCTCCTGAGTGCTGTCACCATCCCCTACGTCACCCTCCCGGTAGCGGCGGCGCTGCGGGGAACCTCCGCCGATGGTGAAGCTGTAGCGAGAACGCTGGGCCTGCGGCCGACTCAGGCATTTTGGAGGGTCACGTGGCCCCAAGTTCGACCCGCTGCCATTGCCGGTGGTCTCCTCGTCTTCCTCTACACCCTCAGTGACTTCGGGTTAGTGGCAATGCTCCGCTTCCAAACCTTGACCTGGGGTGTCCAGCAGGCCTATTCGGCGAGCTTTGATCGGTCTCAAGCAGCACTCTTGGCGCTGTTGCTGGTGGTTATTGCGATCGTTGTGGTGGCAGCGGAGCGTGGCGCCAGGGGTTCTGTGACGAGAACGACCGCGGTTCATTCCACGAAAGAACCCCTGACTCCTCTCGTTCGGCTGTTGTTCACGTCGCTGGTGGCTCTCCCCCCTCTCGTGGGAGTCCTTGTTCCGTTAGTGGGTTTGAGCGCTCGTCTTGCGGAGGCCACCACCCTGCGCTCGATTAACCTGGAGCGACTTGCGGAGGCCACCATCACGACGATGGGAGTGTCAATCGCTGCGGCGCTGGTGGCTCTCGCGCTTGCCCTCCCTATTGCTGCATTGGGTGCGAGGTATCGAGGTCGCTGGGTGTCGCTGGTCGAGGGAGCGGGATACCTCTCGAATGGGCTTCCTGGGATCGTGGTGGGTCTCTCGCTCGTGTTCTTCTCTCTGTCCGTGATTCCCGCTCTGTACCAAACCGTTGTGGTTTTGGTCTTTGCCTACGCGGTTCTCTTTATGCCCAAGGCTTTGGGAACAGCCCGGGCGAGTATTGAGGGGGTCTCGGTCGACCTAGTCAATGTGGCTCGGACCTTGGGGGCATCTCGATTTCAGGCGTGGTGGCGGGTGACCGTTCCCCTTGCGCTTCCTGGCATTGGAATCGGTGCTCTCTTGGTGGCCATCACCACCATGAAGGAACTCCCCGCCACACTGTTGCTCCGCCCATTGGGTAGCAGCACACTCGCGACCGAGTTGTGGTCAAGGACCGCGGCGGGAGAGTTTGGTGCCGCGGCCCCCTACGCCGCCGTGCTTGTTCTCGTTGCAGCAATTCCTGCGATGATTCTCTCTGGTGTTCGCTCGGTAGCGAAGGAGGAGCTGTGACCACGCTGACGCTGGATAACATCAGCCTCTCCTATGGTTCGAGGCAGGCACTGCGGGATGTGTCGCTCGTGGTTCCCTCGGGATCGCTGGTGGCCATTTTGGGCCCCTCCGGGTGTGGGAAGACTAGCCTCCTCATGGCCTTGGCTGGTCTAGTTTCCATTGATTCGGGGACGATCACCGTGGGGTCGAGGGAACTCTCCTCTGCCGGTCATCGCGTGCCCCCTGAGCAGCGGGGCATTGGCTGGGTTCCCCAGGAGTCGTCTCTGTTCCCTCACCTCAATGTCGGAGACAACATTGGGTTTTCACTTCCCAAAGGGCGCAGACGAACCGAGAGAGTTGAGGAGCTTGCCACCCTCATAGGACTTCAAGGATTCACCGATCGCGCCCCGGGACAGCTCTCGGGAGGACAGGCTCAGCGCGTTGCGCTGGCGAGAGCCCTTGCACCAGCACCGGATGTATTGCTCCTCGATGAGCCCTTTGGCGCTCTCGATAGCGTTCTTCGTCACTCCTTGGGCAGGGATGTTGCGAAGATTCTGCGGGAGCAGGAAACAACGGCCATCATGGTCACCCACGACCGTGAAGAAGCCCTGGACCTCGCGGACTTTGTCGCGGTCATGGATAACGGTCGCATCGTGCAGGTGGGGACTCCATTGGAGATCTATGAGTCACCGGCAACACCCTGGGTCGCGTCGTTCGTCGGTGACACTGTCGAGCTCGAGGGTGTGTGGAGAGACGACGCTCTGAACTGCCAGCAATGTGGGGCACAAGAGTTCTGCGGACCTGGAGAGAATCGTCTGGGATGCACGGGCCACGTTCTCTGTTCGCTCGGTGATGTGGCCGCGACTTCGCAGGGCGTGGAGCCTCGGCATGGTGACACGGTTCGTGTGGTGGTTCGTCCCGAGTGGTTGGTTCCTTCCGCCTCGGGAATCCCCGCCAAGGTGAGAGGCGTCTCCTACGCCGGACACGATGCTCTCGTGGAATTCGAACTCCCCGGACACTCCGATCGGGTCCGCGCGCGAATCGCTGCTCCGTTCCTACCTTCGGTTGGACAGGATTTTCACTTGGCGCTGCGGCATCCGGCCTTAGTTTTCCCGGTGGACCACCAGGAGTCCGCGTTAGCCTGAGACCATGAGCGTCCAGCCTGATGTGGTCACCTCGTCGGTTCTCACCGATGAGGTGCTAGCGGGGATTCGGAAGCGCGCTCCAGGATATGACCAGCGCAACGAGTTCTTTCATGAGGACCTCGAGATCCTGCGCGAGCGCGGATATCTGAAGCCACGGTCGCTTTCTCAGATGTCTTCCGATCAGAGGAGACTGGCAGCGCACGCGCCGGCAACAGCACTGGGGATTGGAATGCATCTGACCTGGATGGGTGTAGCCAGAGACATGGTGAAGCAGGGTCACAATGAATTTCAATGGATTCTCGATGACGGGGAAGCCGGTGAGCTCTTTGCCTTCGGAGTGAGTGAGCGAGGTAATGACCGGGTCCTTTCTGACTCGCTCGTGAGCGTTCATGAGGTCGAGGGAGGTTACTCCTATACCGGGCAGAAGATCTTTGTGTCCCTCTCTCCCGCGTGGACGAGGCTCAGTGTGCTGGGCAAACTCGGTGAGGACATCATTCACGGTTTCATCACCCGGGACCAGGAGGGATGGTCGAACACTCCTGATTGGGACACCTTGGGCATGAGAGCGACCCAGAGTTACACCACGGACCTCGAGGGAGTGGTCGTCGAGCACTCCAGGGTGGCCAGGCGCATACCCGTGGGGCCCAACGATGACCCCTTCACGGTCGCCATCTTTCAGAACTTCTTGCTGCTGGTGTCCAGTGTGTATGCCGGTATCGCCGATAGAGCACTCGAGCTCACCGTCGAGGGGGCGATGAGTAAACACAGCGCTCTCGATGATGGTGCGAGCTATGCGGATGATCCAGACATCCGCCGACACGCTGCTGCGTCCGCGATTGCGGTTGATGCGTTGGCCCCGCAGCTTCAGACCTATTGCTCGTGGGTGGATGCGGGCGATGAGGCACCAGAGCATTGGTTCCGACTGCTCTCGGGGATGAAGCACCAGAGCGTAGAGACGGCGCGGAGCGTCGTGGATACCGCGTTACGGATTGTGGGCGGTGGTGCGTATCGCTCGTCGCACGAGCTGTCGAGGCTTCAACGAGACGTCCTCGCGGGTGTTTACCACCCCAGTGATACGGAGGCCGTGCATCGGACGGTGGCCTTCGACCTGTTCGGACCCACACAATAAGATGACGGCATGGCCGCACCGAAGCGCGTAGACGAAATCTTTGTCGACTCCTACGGGGTCACCATTCACTACCACCGCTGGTCACCACGGGGAAAACCCCGGGCCATTATTCAACTCGCCCACGGTTTGGGAGAGCACGCCCTTCGCTATGGCGCGCTCGTCACCAGGCTCGTGAAGGAAGGCTTCGAGGTGTGGGCAGACGAGCACCGAGGTCACGGTGCCACGGGCCTCGAGCAGTGGGAGGGTGACCACAGCAAACTGGGACGATTGGGCCCAGGGGGCATGCCGGCCACCGTCGCCGCGATTCGAGCCTTTACCGGAATCATTCGCGACGCGCGCCCTGGCGTTCCCCTGTTTTTTCTCGGGCACAGCTGGGGATCCATCATCGGACAAATCATCCTGAACCACGGTGGAGCTGCAGATTTTGACGGAGTGATTCTCAGTGGAACGGCGTATCGCATGCCCGGGTCGATGGATTCTGGTGAGTTGAACCGCAAACACAAGCACCTGGGTTCGATTGGTGCCGAGTGGCTCTCCAGGGACATTGCCGTTCACGAAGCGTGGCGGGATGATCCGCTGACTTTCGTGGCCAACACGTTGAAGCTCTTGGGAGTGGTCGATGCTGCACGGTTGCTCGGAACCCCTCGAGAACTCGGTCGGGACATTCCCCTTCTCATCATGATTGGCTCGGATGACACCCTCGGTGGCGAGAAGAGTGTTAAGAAATTGGCTGATGCCTACCTACGCAAAGGCTCGAGTGACGTCGAGCTGATTGTCTATGACGGCGCTCGCCACGAAATCTTCAACGAGACCAACAAGGACGAGGTCATGGATGACCTGGTGGCCTGGATTGCCGGGAGGCTTGAAGCCCGCACACCGTAGGGTTAAGGGGTGCACGCAGAGTACAAAGTTCCGGGCGGAAAGCTCGTTGTCGCCGATATTGAGGTGGACGCTAACCGGATTTCTGTGTGTCGCATTGCGGGGGATTTTTTCCTCGAGCCCGACGAAGCTTTGGAAGCCATCAACGAGGCCGTGGTCGGTCTGTCGGCGAATTCTTCTAGTGAGGACATCACTCGAGCCGTCACTCAGGCGATTCCCGCTGATGCCGTGATGATGGGCTTTAGCCCTGAGGCGATTGGAACCGTGGTGAGGCGGGCGCTGACCGGTGCGAAGAGTTTTCTCGACTACTCCTGGGAATACTTGGCGCCTGAACCGCTCGAGCCACTCACCCAGATGGCTCTCGATCAGGTTCTCGCCGAAGAGGTGGGAGCAGGTCGACGAGGGCCCACGTTGCGCCTCTGGGAGTGGGCCAAGCCCGCGGTCGTCATCGGGAGCTTTCAGTCGGTCACCAACGAGGTGGACCTGGAGAATGCGGAGAAATATGGCATGGAGGTGGTGCGCCGCGTGAGTGGTGGGGGCGCGATGTTCATGGAACTGGGCACCGCCATCACCTACTCGCTGTACGCTCCAGCAGAGCTCGTATCGGGAATGAGCTTTCAAGACTCGTATGCGTTCCTCGATGACTGGGTGGTCCAAGCTCTCCGAGGACTCGGTATCGAGGCCTCCTATAAACCACTTAATGACATCACCAGCCCCACCGGAAAAATCGGTGGGGCTGCCCAAAAACGTTTGGGCAGCGGAGCTGTCCTCCACCACGTGACCATGGCCTATGACATGGACGGCGACCGCATGGTCGAGGTGTTGCGAATAGGTCGAGAAAAGATCAGCGACAAAGGGGTGCAAAGCGCCAATAAGCGGGTAGACCCGCTCAAAACCCACACCGGGTTGAGTCGTGAGGCCATCATGGACCACTTGGTCAGCTCTTTTACCAGCTCGTATGGTCTGACACCGGGTCAGATCACGGCCGAGGAGCGAGAGCGGGCCGCCACTCTTGCCACCGAAAAGTTTGCAACACCGGAATGGTTCCACCGAGTCCCGTGAGCGAGCCTGAATCACGTCGCCGTCGGGTGCGGCTGAGAAGCGTCATCCTCTCGGGCGCTCTTGTGGTGCTGTTGATCGCGGCAGTGCTCGTGTCCGCTGTGCTGGGTCAGCTCTCCATCAGTGTGACCGAAGTAATCGGAACCTTTCTGGGTCGGTTAGGAATCGCGACCCCCTGGGCGCCTAGCGACCCCGTGATCGTGGCAACACTTGAGGTGGTCCGATTCCCGCGCATAGTGATGGCGCTGGCAGTCGGTGCGGCTTTGGCTGTTGCGGGAGCTCTCATGCAGGCCGTCTTTGGAAACCCGCTCGCCGAACCAGGAGTTGTGGGGGTTTCCGCTGGAGCGGCATTGGGTGCCTCGACCGCCATCGTGTTTGGTATCGCGGCGGGTGGAGGTGGGGTTGCCCTCCTCGCCTTCCTCGGAGGTCTCGGCGCAACTCTCCTGGTGTATGCCGTTGCCCGGGCTGGAGGACGGACCGAAGTTGTCACTCTGCTGTTAACGGGTATTGCGATTAATGCTTTCGCCCAAGCAGGGCTGGCCTTTGTGCTCTTCCTCGCGGACACCGCGAGCCGTGAACAAATTGTCTTTTGGCAACTGGGATCACTGGCGGGATCGATCTGGTCCGAGGTTGCCATCGTGCTACCCGTCTTGATTGTCGGAACAACCCTCGCTGTGCTCTTGGCATCACAACTGGATCTCCTCTCGCTCGGAGAGCGCAATGCCAGACACCTGGGTGTCGATGTGGAGCAGTTGCGCATCATTTCGATTGTGTTGGTGGCATTGCTCACGGGAGTCGCGGTGGCGTTTGCGGGGATTATCGCCTTTGTGGGTCTGGTCGTCCCCCACATCATTCGGATGGCACTGGGCCCAGCCCACCGCGGATTGCTCGTGGCGAGCGCGGTGGGAGGCGGTGCGCTCTTGGCGATCGCTGACCTACTGACTCGGACACTCGTCTCGGGAGCTGATCTCCCCATCGGGATGCTCACCGCACTCGTGGGTGGTCCGTTCTTCTTTGGTCTGCTTTACCAGCAGCGTCGGCGAAACGGGGGGTGGGCGTAATGGACTCAGCACACCCTCTCGCTCGCCTGGAATCAGCAGGGCTCGTACTCGATGGCCGAGCGATTGTGAAATCAGTGTCCCTCGAGGTGTATCCCGGGCAGGTGCTGGCATTGGTGGGACCCAATGGCGCGGGAAAATCCTCTATCCTGTCACTTCTCGCCGGTGACACTGAGGCCACTACCGGGCGCGCGGTGTTGGCGGAGAAAGACGTCACAAAGTATCGACCCGATGAAGCAGCGCGCTTGCGCGCCGTGCTTCTCCAGGCCAACCAAGTGTCTTTTCCTTTTAGTGTCGAAGAGGTTGTCGAGATGGGGCGGGCCCCATGGGCGTGGACACCACAGATTGCTGAAGACGACGACGCGATTGAGGAAGCACTGCGTCTGGCTGATGTGGGCCACCTTAGTGAGAGAGTCTTCACCCAACTTTCCGGCGGTGAGCGAGCACGAGTGTCCCTGGCCAGGGTGCTGGCCCAGAGAACCCCGCTCCTCCTCCTCGATGAGCCCACTGCCGCGCTCGATCTGAAGCACCAAGAATCCGTGATGGAAACTCTGCGAGCCCTCGCCGATCAGGGCCGGGCTGTCGTCGTAGTGGTCCACGATCTATCCGTAGCTGCCGGTTATGCCGATCGGGTCGCCATGGTGGTCGACGGAAAACTCGAAGCCATCGGCTCACCCTCCGAGGTGATCATTGCGGAGAGAGTAAGTCGGGTCTACGGAGTTGACGTCGATATCGAGCAGGTCGGGAACCCCCCTCGACCCGTGGTGTTGCCCAGGCGTAAGCCTTAGGCCTTCAAATCATCGAACTCCGGGTTCTTCATCATGTATTTCGCGATGTAAGGACAGATTGGGGTGACCGAATAGACGCCTTCCTCGCGAATAGCCTCGAGGGTGCCCCTCGTCAGGGGAATACCGAGTCCTTGACCACGCTTGTCCAGCGGGACTTCTGCGCGCAGTAAGAGCAAGGTGGAGCCTTGGATCTGATACTCGACCTCACCGAGGAACTCATCACCGTCCCTGAGAACGTATCGATGGGCATCTGGTTCGTGGGTGATGTTCATGAAACCAGGCTAACTCTCGTGCCGACGTACTGCCTCGGCCATGGCCACCACGATTTTTTCGAGGATGTGGTGGGGCGTTGAGAGCATCAATCGCAGGTGATCAACTCCCGCTTCTCCGCAGAGGGCCCCATCGGTGAGGCCCACCTTCGCTTCCTCAGAAAAGAACTGTGCCCAGGAACGATCCCCTTTGATGTCCGGTAGGCCCCTGGCATCGAGCCACGCGATGTAGGTGCCCTCTGGTTCCCGGTAGGTCACCTCGGGTAGGTGTGTCGCGAGAAGTTCGGACAGCAGAGTGCGATTGTCATCGATATACGCGAGCACATCCTCCAACCACTCACCCCCCTCACGGTAGGCAGCTGCGTTGGCGGCCACTCCCGGTGTAGCGGCTCCATGGGAAACGATGAAGGCAATGTCCTTCATTGATGCCTGGTGCTCGTCATGAGAGACAATCAGCTGGGCGCATTTCAGCCCCGGAATGTTCCACGCTTTTGAGGCGGACGTTGCCGTGAGGGTGTGGCCCGCGGTTGTGTCATTGAGCGATGCGTAAGGAATGTGGGTGTGATTCCCAAAGGTGATGGGGGCGTGGATTTCGTCAGAGAAGACAAGACCACCGTTGTCCTCGATCACGCGAGAGAGCGCGAGAAGTTCTGATTCGCTATAGACCCGACCAAGTGGGTTGTGAGGGTTACAGAGGATAAAGAGGTGAGCTCCTTTATCGAATGCGGCGTGGATGCCCTCCAGATCCATCTCGAGACGACCTCCCTCGCCTTCGATCATCGGGACCTGGATGATTTCTCGGCCTCGCAGAGGAGTCAGAGTGAGAAACGGCATATACGCGGGGGTGGGAAGAATCACCGGTGAGCCAGGTCTGGTGAACCGCTCCAAAACAACCTCATACGCACTCAACACATCAGCGGTCGGGTAAACCCGGGAGGAGGGAACCTCCCACGAATAGCTCGATTGGAGAAACTCGGAGGTCGCCTCCGACATATCCTTCGCAACAGCTGGGGGGAGATAGCCCCACAACGCTGTGTCCGTTGAGTTCTGAAGCGACCGGGTCACCGCCGGAGCGGTACCGAAATCCATTTCGGCCACAAAAGCCGCGAGGTGGCCAGGCATCCTGGTCCACTTCATGCTTCCTGTCTCGATCAAACTCTCAACCGTGATGTCATCGAAGCGGTGGCCGGTCATAACTCTCCTCACCTGTCGCGCTCCCAGTCTGCCACCACCCAACATGCACATAAATCGGAGTGCTCACTAGACTTTGACGGTGGCATCTGGAGTGAAACGCTATAGCTACCTGGGCCCCGTGGGAACATTCACATGGGAAGCCCTGGGGCAGGTTTCTGATGCGCAGGGCCAAGAATGGGTCAGCGTCCACAACGTCGGCGAAGCCCTCGACGATGTCCTTTCCGATCGCAGCGACTACGCCATGATCGCGATCGAAAACAGCATTGAAGGGGGCGTCAGCGCTACCCAGGACGCACTCGCCATGGCGCCAGAACTCCGCATCGTTGGCGAGTACATGGTTCCTGTTCGGTTTGTGTTGGCCGTGAAGCCAGGTCATGGCCTCTCTGATGTCACCACGGTTGCCGCACACGCGGTCGCATACGCCCAGTGTCGAGGATGGTTGGAAGCCAATCTTCCGCAGCACTCCCATGTTCCCGCTCGCTCGAACGTTCATGCAGCCCAATCGATCATCGACGAGGGGATCGCCGACGCGGCTATTGCTCCCCCCGGAATAACCGAGCACGCTGGCGTTGATGTTGTGGCTGAAAACATTGGGGATAACCCTGATGCCCAGACGCGCTTCGTCCTCGTTCGTAAAGGAGGAACACCACCTGCACGAACTGGAGCGGATAAGACGAGCATCATCGCTGAGCTTCCCGATGATGGTCCCGGGCGCTTGCTGGAGATGCTGGAGCAGTTCGCAACTCGAGGCGTCAACATGAGCCTGCTCGAATCGAGGCCGATCGGGGATGCGATGGGCCGATACCGCTTTGTCATCGATCTTGATGGTCATATCGAGGACGAGCGAGTCGCTGACGCCCTGCTTGGTTTGCGGAGATTTAGCCCCAATGTCATCTTCCTGGGTTCCTACCCTCGTGCGAATGGTCACAAACCAGAGGTTTCTGCCCAAAACAGTGACGCTGCCTTTGTCGAGGCCAGGGCATGGTTAGAAGGTTTACGCCGGGGCTCGACCGAGTGAGCGTGACAGACTAGAGGCGTGATCGACCCCCAACTTCTGCGCGACTCCCCTGATGTCGTCAAGGCATCGTTGCGCACGCGGGGCGCAGATGAATCACTCGTCGATGACGCACTCGACGCTGATGCGGCCAGGCGCGAAGCAATTGCCGCTTTCGAGAACTTGCGTGCCCAGCAAAACGCCATCGGTAAGGATGTCGCGAAAGCCTCTGGTGTGGAAAAAGAGACTCTGCTGGCGACCGTGAAAGAACTCGCTCAGCAGGTTAAAGATGCGTCCGCTCGGGTCAGCGAGGCAGAAGAGAATTCGGTGAGAGTTCTCGGCGCATTACCCAACCTGGTGTTGGAGGGTGTTCCGGCGGGGGGCGAAGAGAACTTTGTCACCCTCCGAGAGGTGGGGGATGTTCCGGCTATTGCCGGGGACATGAGAGACCACCTCGAGCTCGGTGAGGCACTCGGGATTCTCGATATGGAGCGAGGCGTCAAAGTCTCCGGCTCACGGTTCTACTTCCTCAAAGGTGCTGGCGCGCTCATGGAAATGGCACTCATGCAACTGGGTATGAAGGTCGCGCTCGACAACGGTTTTGTTCCCCTGATTCCCCCGACTCTGGTGAAGCCAGAAGTAATGCAGGGGACAGGGTTTCTCGGGGAGCACGCGGCAGAGGTTTATCACCTCAGTGACGATGATTTGTATCTCACGGGAACCAGCGAAGTAGCGTTGGCGGGATACCACAGCGACGAAATCATCGATCTGAGCGAGGGGCCACTTCGCTATGTGGGGCTCTCGACCTGTTACCGGCGTGAAGCTGGCTCCTACGGAAAGGACACTCGGGGCATCATTCGGGTCCACCAGTTCCAGAAACTGGAAATGTTCAGCTACGTCGACCCGGCCGATGCCGAAGCGGAACACGAACGTATGGTCTCGTGGCAGGAGCAGATGCTCCAGTCTTTGGGACTTGCCTACCGGGTCATTGATGTCGCAGCCGGAGATCTGGGCACAAGTGCTGCACGTAAATATGATGTTGAGGCCTGGATCCCCAGTCAATCGGCTTATCGGGAGCTGACCTCTACGTCCAATTGCACCACCTTCCAGTCCAGGCGACTCAATGTCCGACACCGCCCCGAGAAGGATGCTTCAACCGAGCCCGTAGCAACTTTGAACGGAACTCTCGCCACAACGAGATGGCTTGTTGCCTTGCTGGAAACCCACCAGCAACCTGATGGTTCCGTTGTCGTTCCCGATGTGCTGCAACCTTTCATGGGTGGGCTTGGCATTATCAGCGCTTCCTAGAGTGCTCCTGATACAACTGTGGGTGAGATGACGACAACTTCAGAGCCGTGGCTCATTGCGCTCGATATCGATGGCACTGTGCTCCACGAAGATGGACACCTCTCCGATCAGGTCATCATCGCTGTGCAGAAGGCGCGAGATGCCGGACACGAAGTAACCCTGGCGACGGGTCGGTCGGTCTCCATGACATTGCCCATACTGGAGCGTCTCAACATTGCTCCTGAGTTTGTCGTCTGCTCGAATGGCGCCATCACGCTCAAGCGTGACCCGGGTGCTCCGCAGGCTTATCGTCGCTTCCACGTGGAGCGCTTCGATTCGACCGAAGTTCTCAATCGCATCAAAGCTCGCTTGCCTCAAGCCCATTACGCGGTCGAAGACGAGACCGGCCTATATCGCTACACAGACTGGTTCCCCGAGGGTGCACTCGACGCGATGAGTGAGAAGGTCACTTTTGAGGAACTCCTCACCACCTCGGCCACCCGAGTTGTGGTCATATCCCCCGGGCACGAAATCGATGACTTCCTCAAAGTTGTGGAGGATATGGGCCTCCACCAGGTGAGCTACACCGTCGGCTGGACAGCCTGGCTCGACATCGCTCCGGAAGGGGTCAACAAGTCCACCGCCCTTGAGCGGGTTCGCTCTGAACTCGATTTCCCGCTCGATCGAGTGATGGTCGTGGGCGATGGGCGCAATGACATCGAGATGTTGCAGTGGGCCGCAAGGAAAGGTCGCGCGGTGGCCATGGGCCAAGCACCGGAAGAGGTACGCATTCACGCAACCGACATCACCGAGGACTTCGTCGGAGATGGAGTGGCGAAAGCTCTTGACCTGCTCACCGCATAGCGCTCCAAGGCGCGTGTTCTAGAATCGTGGGCGGAGGGCTGTCCGAGCGGCCGATGGAGCTAGTCTTGAAAACTAGTGGGCAGAAATGTCTCGTGGGTTCGAATCCCACGCCCTCCGCCAGGCAAAACGTGACACAGCACAGGATCGGGGGAGGCCGTGGCTAAGAAGGCCAAGCCGGCTGCACCCGAACTTTTCTCCGCTTCGGAGCAGTATCCGCAGCCCCTCCATGCCGCCCGCAAGCGGTTGGGAGGGTGGCAGCTGGTGACCTCGCTTGCGGTGGGAGTGGTGGCAGTGTTGGTTGTCAGCCTGGGGACAGTCCTCGCGCTTACCGTGCAAAACCTGCAATCAAGTCTTGTCACGGTCGAGCTTCCTAACGCTCCAGACCCCATCCTTCCCACCATTGGTGAGATCGAGGGCGGATTCAACGTTTTGGTGGTGGGCTCGGATACCCGCGTGGGACAGGGAGACCAATTCGAATTTGTCGATTCTGAACTCAATGACGTGAACCTGTTGGTGCACGTGTCCGAGAACCATGATCGCGCCGTCGTCATCAGCTTCCCCAGAGATCTTCTCCTCGACATTCCTGCCTGCCCCCAAACCGACGGGTCGGAGTCTTCCCCCCGGCAGATGGAACCACTGAATACCACCATGGCCATCGGTGGCTTACCGTGTGTGGCCCTAACTCTCGAGCAACTGACTGGGCTAGAGATCGGTTACGCGGGGCTCATGACCTTCACCGGAGTCGCACAGCTTTCCACCGCCGTCGGTGGAGTGGAAGTGTGTGTGAGCGCGCCACTTGTTGACCCCTGGTCGGGAGTGAATCTGCCAGAAGCCGGGTATCACACCCTTGAGGGTGGACAGGCGCTGGCGTTCCTTCGCACACGCAAAGGCGTGGGGGACGGCAGTGACCTTTCCCGTATTTCGTCGCAACAGGTTTATATGGCTGCGCTCGTTCGCACCCTGCAGCAAGACGGGGTTCTCAACGACATCGGCAAGCTCTATGGAATAGCCCAGACCGCTGCTCAAACGATGGTGCTCTCAACCAGTTTGGCGAGCGTGGATGTCATGGTGGCGATGGCCAGAGCACTCCGAGGAATACCGAACGAGAACATCGTGTTCATTCAATACCCAGTGTTGGATGCTGATCCCGAGCTATACCCGGGTCGGGTTGTGCCGAATGACATCCTTGCAACGGAAGTGGTAGGGCGATTGCAAGTGGACGAAGCCTTCACTGTGGGAGAGGGGTCGCTGGGATTTGGTTCAACCGACGCCGAGACTTTCCCCGGGGGCACTGAAGAAGATGGCGCCGGGCCAGAAGAACTGGACGGATTAGTAGGCCAAACAGCGGGTGATGAAACCTGCGCGGTTCCGCGCTGAGTAGTGTCCTCGCTATAGTTGTGCAAGTGATGAAGCCCGCTTCATCCAGGAGACGTCGCATAGTCCGGCCGAGTGCACCACCCTGCTAAGGTGGAGTCCCCGCAAGGGGACCGAGGGTTCAAATCCCTCCGTCTCCGCGTCTAGGTCTTCTTGCTAGCGCCTCGCGAAATTCTGGCGGACTTCTTGATCGCCGCGTCGGCTGTTTTCGAGAGGAAAATCGCGAAGACGAGCGCCACCACAATGGCGGAGCTTATTCCTAGCTCGATGACTGCCCTATCGAAAGCTTCGCGGGGCTTTTCTGCACCGAGGGTCATCGATGCTCCCACAGTCAAAATGTGACGAACGGCGGCGATGATGCCGATGATGAGGAAGTTCTGGAGTTGGAAAACACCGTCGGTATAGCGGGCGATGACGGTTCGGAGGATCTCCAAAATGATGATGATGAACAGAATGTCGTTGATGGCCTGAATCATCCCGACGGGGAAGAACGGCGACGTAGTGAAAACTCTGATGACACTAAAAACCAGCGCAGCCAGAGCAATACCGAACAAGAAAAGACCCAGGACGACGTGGAAGATATCTTCCATTCCTTCGGCCCACTTGGAGGGGATGATGCTTTTCTGCGATCGAGTCATGATGAGCTCACCTTACGCCTGCAGTGCCCTCAAAAGAAGGGGTAACCGTGAGATGTTCTAGGAAATCGCTCTCGTGACCAGCTGTTTTATGGTTTCCCGCACATCGCGATTCATCTCCACAATTGCAAAGGTGGTGGGCCAGAAGGGCCCCTCATCCAGCTTGGCTGCGTCTTGGAAGCCGAAAGTGGAATACCTACTGTCGAACTTGCTCCCTGCCTGGAAGAAACAAATAACTTTGTCACCTCGGTAATACGCCGGCATTCCGTACCAGGTCTTCGTGGTGATGTCGGGGGAGATTCCCATAACCAAAGA
>JBMUEW010000002.1:0-51334 GCA_049460875.1 Pontimonas sp. | reverse complement strand
CGCTCGGCCCCAACCACATCACCCTGTAAGGAAGGTCACACGACATGAGCGCACCGGTTAACACCGCGGTGTCAGGGTCCAGGGAACACGCCCGCCCCGTGTCGACCTACCTGTTTCAACGTTCCAGAGTTCGCCTCATTGGGCTTCTCGCCCTGCCGATGACGTGGCTCGTCGGCGTCTACATCGTTTCGCTCTTCCTTCTCCTGATTACGGCTTTCTGGGTCATCAACCCTTTCACTTCTCGCGTGAGTCCTGGATTTACCCTCGAGAATTTCATCAGCATCATTGCGGTCCCGGCTTATCTGTCGACTTCTCTGCGAACACTGGGGATGGCGCTCGCGGTTACCGCCATTGCCATTGTCTTTGCGGTTCCTTTGGGGATTTACATGGCCAAGATTGCCTCGCCCCTGATGCGGAACCTCCTTGCCGTGGCAATTACGCTCCCGTTGTGGGCTGGTTACCTCGTGAAAATTCTCGCCATGAGACTGGTATTCACCGAGAACGGCTTCATCAACTGGGCTTTTGGCCCAATCGGCATCCAAAGCCCCGGATTCAATATGTGGGTCGCCATCATTACGCTCACCTATCTGTGGTTCCCCTACATGGCGCTGCCGGTGTTTACCGCAATCCGGCAGATCCCGAACAGCCTTTTTGACGCCTCAGCTGACATGGGTGCAAAATCTTTCACCACGATTTTCCGTGTGGTGTTGCCCCTGATTGTGCCGGCGATTATTGCGGGATCGGTGTTCACGTTCTCTCTCAGCCTGGGTGATTACCTCGCCGCCAGGTTTACCGGGGGAGCAACCCAAATGATTGGCAGCATTATCGCCTCCAACATCAACCTGAACCCGCCCGTTGCTGCCGCGTTCTCCATGGTGCCGATTGCATTCGTCGTGATGTACCTCATGGTCGCCAGGCGCACGGGCTCTCTGGAGAGGATGTAGAGCATGCTCCAGATGTCGAGGACGGCCAAGATTGGCTTGATTGCGGTGGTGGGCTTTGTGCTGGCCTTTATGTACATCCCGTTGTTTGTCGTCATCATCAACAGTTTCAACGCACAACAGCTGTCCTCCTGGCCCATTGAGGACTTCTCGTTGTATTGGTGGGAATTCGCCGCCAACTACGAGCCGATTCGCCTCGCACTGCTGAACTCGGTCATTGTTGCGACCGTAGCCATGGTGATTGCTTCGGTCCTGGGGACTCTGGTGGCGTTTGCTCTCAATCGCTACGAGTTTTTTGGCAAGAGCACGGTGAATCTGCTGGTGGTGCTCCCTATCGCTCTTCCCGGCGTTGTTACGGGTGTCGCTTTTTCTAACACGTACTCAAACTTCTTGTCCCCGATCGGAATTGATATCGGGTATTTCGGGCTTATCGTGTCCCACGCGACCTTCTGCATTGTCATGGTCTTCAACAACGTCTTTGCTCGATTGAAGAGAATGAATCCCAGCCTTCAAGAAGCATCCATGGACTTGGGAGCGGGCCTCTGGGAGACGTTCCGGTTAGTGACCTTTCCGCAATTCCGTTCATCCTTCATCGCAGGGGCGCTTCTCGCCTTCGCCCTCAGCTTTGACGAGGTGTACGTCACGATCTTTACTGCTCCTCCAGGAGTCGACACCTTGCCGCTCTGGATCTTGAAAGAGATGGCACGACCCAACCAGGCCAGTGTGGTCAACGTGGTCGCAACGGTGGTGATTCTTCTCTCGCTTATTCCGGTCTACATATCCCAAAGACTCGCGCGCGACGACGACCAACGGTAGGGAATTTCTGACGGGTCTCAGCCGTTATCGAGTAGAGGAGGTCGTGATGAGTGAGTGGAACTACACCAAGTGTTCAAAACCGTTCACCAGCGTTGACGAGGCCAGGGAGTACATGACGACCCGGGGGTTCGAAGGACAGATTCTGGCTCGTGAGAGCGGCGGCTACACCGCCGTATGCCCCACCTATCCCGAGGGTTTTTATCCCGACGCCGTTCACGTGGAAACGGTGACCCTTGGCACTCAGACGTGCTGCGACTAAAGACCTAAGAGTTTGTCGGTGTCGCCATAGACCTCCATGGCACCGACCTGCGCGAGAGTATCGAGTGCTACCCGGCCATCTGGTGTCGTGTGCGTGAGGCGGATTTCGGCGGTGAGAGTTTCCTCTACTCGCTGGTGCATGGCCTCTCGTAGGGGCGCGTGGAGCGCACCTCCACCGCTTCGCTCAGCGTCCACGCGAAGCACGCCATCGGGACCCTCTAACTCCCAGTGCACGTGGGTGTCGGTAATCTCCAGAAGTCGTTCCCTGGTCCGGTTATAGGTGGTAAACCGATGCAGCCTGCCGGAGTGATACAGGCCGGCGATGAAGCCTCTGAAGGCACCCCCCAACCAGGGAATAATCGCGACTGACCCAATAAACGACGCATCGGGCGCGCCTTCGAGATGGTTGGAGTGGAGCCAGACATAGCCCTCCGGGAATGCTTTTCCCCAGTCTTTTTCGATGTAACCGCGACCGCCACCAAAGTCCTCGCTCACCCCCTCTATATTCAGGGTCCCCGCTAGATCATGACCAAAGGAGACAATGCCGTGAAAGCACTCCATAAAGGGGACCAGTCCGTACCAGCCCATAATTCCTGGCTCCCTGAGGGTTACCGGCCAAGGATTGAAGTCTGAGGTGAACTCCACCTCTCCGCGCAGTTGCGGCAGATTCAACGACACTCCCCGGGAAGAAAACCGGTTATCTCCGACAGAAACTGAAAACTCTGAGCTGCTCGCTCTAAATTCTTCGACCGGGAAGCGGTGGTACCAAGATCGACCCGTGCTTCCATCGAGGACTTGAACAAAGGATTCGCGAGTGTGGCCATCGAGGCCTAAGAAAATCCCCGGGATGACCGCCCATCGCTGCGATAGGTCCTGCGAGACAAGCTTGATGTACCAGCCCTCGAAGAACTTGCTCGTCACCCTGTCGCCGTGAAAAGCCTGCGGATTTCGTACTCCGCGAACGTAGTCCGAGGGGGTTCGCATGCCCCGAGGCTATCGCACAGGCTTTGCTGTACTCGGGCTACCATCCAGCATTGAGGCGTACCCTTAGAGCAATGCCAGAAACCCCTGATCCCCTTGATCGCATACTCGCTCAAGAGAGCGAACCGAGCGCCAGGGTACGAGTCTTTGGTGGCGATACCGGTTCACCTCGATCGCCACTGCGCGATGTGACCTCGGGTGAACTCGACCTGGAGCAGCGCCAAGGGTTGCGCAGAGTCAGTGGACTCTCTACAGAGCTTGAGGACGTCACAGAGGTCGAGTATCGAGAACTCCGGCTCGAGAAGGTTGTCCTTATTGGGGTTTACTCCCAGGGGACGGCGCTCGAAGCGGAGAACTCCTTGAAAGAGTTGGCTGCACTGTGTGAGACGGCGGGAGCACAGGTTCTCGAGGGGGTCATCCAGCGCCTTCCACACCCGGATCCCTCCACCTATCTTGGCAAAGGGAAAGCCCAGGAGCTCGCGCGCCTTGTCGCTGATGTGAAAGCCGACACCGTCGTCGCAGATACCGAACTTGCCCCTTCGCAGCGCAGAGCTTTGGAGGACGTGGTGAAGGTCAAGGTTATTGATCGGACCGCCGTCATCCTCGATATTTTCTCGCAACACGCGAAGACCAGGGAAGGTAAAGCTCAGGTGGAGCTCGCCCAACTGCAGTACCTCCTGCCACGCCTTCGCGGGTGGGGCGAATCGATGAGCCGGCAAGCCGGTGGTCAAGTCGGTGGCGCTGGAGCGGGAATGGGAAGCCGTGGGCCAGGTGAGACAAAGATTGAGCTCGATCGGCGTCGCATCAACACGCGCATGGCGAAGCTCCGCGCGCAGATAAAGTCTTTTGGCCCGTCACGTGAGACCAAACGAGCGAATCGTCGCCGCACCGGGATTCCCAGTGTTGCGATTGCCGGCTATACGAACGCGGGGAAGTCATCGTTGCTCAATCGGTTGACCGGCGCTGGTGTGCTCGTGGAAGACGCACTATTCGCAACGCTGGATGCGACGGTTCGTAGAGCCACGACACCTAGCGGTCGAGCATTCACGCTGACCGACACGGTCGGATTCGTTCGGGCTCTCCCGCACGAGCTCGTGGAAGCCTTTCGCTCAACCCTGGAAGAGGTCGCGGGTGCTGACGTGATTGTCCACGTCGTCGATGCGACCCATCCTGATCCCGGAGCTCAGCTGCAGACCGTCCGCGAGGTCATGGCAGACGTGGGGGCACGAGACATCCCCGAAATTGTGGTGTTCAACAAAGTCGACAAGGTCAACCCCGGCACCACCATGATGCTTCGCGGCCTCGAACCTCACGCCCTCTTTGTGTCCGCGGCCACGGGGGAGGGGGTCGCTCGACTTCTCGAGGAAATTGATCGCACCCTTCCTGGCCCCACTATTCCCCTCACGGTCCTCATTCCTTTCGAACGAGGAGATCTCGTTGCGCTCTTGCACGATGACGCGGTGGTGACATCGAGTACTTACGAGGAGGGGGGTACTCGAGTGGAAGCGCTCGTTGAGCAGCGCCACCTCGATACATTCACACCGTTCGTGGTTGCGGGGGTTGAGGGGAGCTAGTCAAGCAGAGAGTGTCCCGCCAGATAGGCGGCTCCCACTATTCCCGCGTTGTTGAGAAGGGCCGCGGGCTTGACGTCGGTAGCGACATCAAAGAACGGGAAGAACTCCTCGTGTTCTTTGGAAACTCCTCCTCCGATCAGAAAAAGATCGGGGCTAAAAAGCATCTCCACATGGTGGAGGAAGCGATTCACGCGGCGTCCCCAGGTTTCGAAATCGAGGCCTTCACGTTCCCTGGCGGCATTGGAAGCGCGTTCTTCCGCGTCGACACCATCGAGTTCCAAGTGGCCGAGTTCTGTATTGGGTACGAGTTGACCATCCATCAAGAACGCACTCCCAATTCCGGTACCCAGAGTCAGCAGGATGACCAGCCCTGACACTCCCGAGGCTGCGCCGTAGTGGGCTTCCGCCACCCCCGCCGCGTCGGCGTCATTGACAAAGTGAATATCCCGACCCAATGCCTCAGCAAAGTGGGTTGTGGCGGGAAAATCAATCCAGTCTGAAGAAACATTGGCAGCCGATCGCGTCACACCGTGAGTCACCACGGCCGGAAAGCACACTCCGGTGTGATCTCCCACGCCAGAGCCCAGGTCGGCAAGGATGTGCTCCACAACATCGAGGACATCGCCCGGGTGGCCTCCCTCCGGGGTGGCGTACTTGACCCTCTCAGACACCAATTCCCCTGTTGCGAGGTCGACCCGGCCACCCTTGATACCGGTGCCCCCGATGTCGATTCCGATTGCCGTGGTCATGGGAGTGTGAGAATCTCTGCGCCCGATTCGGTGACCACGAGAGTGTGCTCAAATTGCGCTGACAGCGACTTGTCTTTGGTGGTGACGGTCCACCCGTCCTCCCACATATCCCAGTGGATGGTGCCCAACGTGAGCATGGGTTCGATGGTGAACACCATTCCCGGCACGAGAAGTTGGTCAAACAGGGGAGCGGCGTCGTAGTGGGGGATGACCAATCCCGAGTGAAACGACGAGCCCACTCCATGGCCGGTGAAGTCCCGCACCACGCCGTAGCCAAAACGGATGGCGTAGGCCTCGATGGCTTTTCCGATCACGTTGATTTGACGACCCGGAGCCACTGCTTTGATGCCGCGTCGAAGAGCCTCCTCGGTGCGTTCGACGAGCAACGTGGCTTCTTCGCTGGCTTCGCCCGCAATAAATGTCTTGTTGAGGTCTCCGTGCATGCCGTCTTTGAAGGCGGTGATGTCGATATTCACGAGGCCACCCTCCTCGATGACGGTGTCATCGGGGATTCCGTGGCAAATCACCTCGTTGAGCGAGGTGCAACACGACTTGGGATACCCGCGATACCCGAGCGTCGAGGGGTAAGCCCCGTGGGAAATGACGTAATCATGCGCGATAGCATCGAGTTCGTCGGTGCGAACCCCTGGTTTCACCGCGGCACCTGCGGCCTCGAGCGCTCCCGCGGCAATCTTTCCGGCCGCCCGAATCAGCTCAATTTCTTCCTCTGTGTAGACATCGTCACCCTCATGTTCCCGCGGTGATTTCAGCCCTACATAGTGAGGTGCAACGATAGAGGAGGGGACGTTCCTCGTGGGGCTCACTGTTCCTGGAATGAGATGTCCAGCAGAGTCTCGAGGCACCACCCCAGTCTAAACAGGGGGAAGTAAATGGCCGACCAAGAGCAGTGGTGGTACAACCACAAGACCGGAGAAGTGGAGCAGGGCCGCCAGTCGCTGGGTCTGCACAGGGATGGACCTTTTGCAACTCGTGAAGAGGCTCTTCGGGCTCCCGACATAGCTCGAGAGCGTGCCAGGGCGTGGGAAGAGGAGGAGAAAGACTCCTAGTCTTCTCGGAAGCTGTGCTCGGGACCGGGAAATGATCCTTCGCCGATTTCTGTGATCCAGGTCGCTACCGCGTTATGGAGATCCTTTTCGAGGCTCGCATACTGCTTCACAAATTTGGGAACGCGGGACGTCGAGAGGCCGGCAAGGTCGGTCCAGACCAAAATCTGACCATCAGTGTGGGCGCCGGCCCCAATCCCAATCGTCGGAATGGTGAGCGCCTCAGAAACCTCTTTCGCGACCTCTTCGGGCACCATCTCGATGACCACCGCAAACGCACCCGCTTTTTCGACCGCGAGAGCATCCTTCATCAATTGCTCACGTCCCGAGCCTTTGCCCTGCACGACGTGGCCGCCAAGTCCGTGCTCGGACTGCGGCGTGAACCCGATGTGGCCCATGACCGGTACTCCCGCTCCCACGATGCGCTCAATGCTGGTTGCGGAGCGCTCGCCACCTTCGAGTTTGACCGCGTGAACTCCTGATTCCTTCATGAAGCGCACCGCGGTGTGGAGTGCGTCATCGGGATTAGCCTCATAGGACCCAAACGGGAGATCCGCGACGACAAGCGCCCGTTTTGCAGCGCGCACCACCCCTTTACACAGGGGAATCAGCTCATCGATGGTGACTGGGACGGTGGTGTCATAGCCAAAGACCACATTTGCCGCCGAATCTCCGACCAGGAGGAAATCAACACCTGCCGAATCGAAAATTCCTGCCGTGAGAAAGTCGTAACTGGTGAGGCCGGTAATCCGAATACCGGCTGCTTTTGCCTGAGCAAAGTGTCGAACTCGGACCTTCTTGGGTGCGTCAGTCATGCGTGTGAGCCTACCGCTAGCCCGTGTAGGGGGTGGGTCGGCTGGTGATGGGGAGCCTCCGATCGCGACCAAAGGCGACGCTGGAGATACGCGGCCCGATAGCGCCCTGGCGCCGCTTCCACTCGGCCCTCGACACCAGCCCGACGATGTCGTCGACGAGAGCCTTGTCATAGCCCTTCTCACATATTTGTGGGACATCGAGGCCTTGCACGATGAGGAGCTCAAGAATTTCATCCAAGATGTGATAATCCGGCAGGCTGTCCTGGTCGGTTTGATCGGGACGGAGTTCAGCGCTTGGGGGCTTCTCGATCGAACTGACAGGAATCGGAGGCTGCTGGCCTTGACGGGTAGCTTCGGCATTACGCCAACGCGCTAGCTCCCAGACCAACGTTTTGGGAACATCCTTAATCGGCGCGAACCCTCCGACGGAATCGCCGTAGATGGTCGAGTATCCGACCGCCAACTCTGATTTATTACCCGTGGTCAGGACCAGGTGCCCCTCTTTATTGGAAAGAGCCATCAAGATAATTGCCCGCGCTCGAGCTTGCACGTTTTCCGCTGCAAGACCGGTCAGGTCCAGTTGCGAGTCGAGAACGTCGACGACGGGCTTAATCGGCTCCACTCGGTAGTCAATCCCTTGGGTTGTGGCGAGACTTTCCGCATCGGAGAGTGAATGCTCGCTGGAGTGGGTGCTGGGGAGGCTTACGCCATAGACCCGGGATGCTCCGAGCGCATCCACGGCGATCGTGGCGCACACGGCAGAGTCAATGCCACCTGAGAGCCCCAGAATGACCGAGGGGAAACCGTTCTTCTCCACGTAATCTCTGGTTCCCGTAACCAGCGCCTGCCACAGCAGGGCGGTGTCGTCGTCCACCGGACGCTCGCGCGCGGGGAGTGGCTGCTCGCCTGGTTCCCGCACGGAGACCTCACACAACACCGTCTGGGGAGGAAGCGATGCTGAAGGAGAGGTGCTGGGGAGCTCCAGGTCCTGGATGATGAGGTCCTCGTCGAACCTGGCACCCCACGACACTCTCTCTCCTGTGGGCGTGACCACCATGCTGTCGCCATCAAACACGAGGTCATCTTGACCGCCCACCAGGTTCACATACGCCACGTGAGTGTTCATTTCTTGTGCGCGGGTGACGACCAGCGGTTCTCGAACCTCGTCTTTGTCTCGCTCAAAGGGCGAAGCATTAGGCACTAACAGGGCACCCAACGGGTAACCCGTGAGCCTGGCGATAGGCCCATCGGAGCGCCACAGGTCCTCGCAAATCACAACGCCGAGATCCGTGCCGCCCGCGCGGATAATCAGCCCTTCGTTGCCAGGAACGAACGTGCGAAATTCATCAAACACCGCGTAGTTGGGCAGGTGGTGCTTGGCGTAAGTGGCAACGACTTCGCCACCGACCAACACTGAGGCACAGTTGTGTGCTCGAGCGGGGTGATGAAGCGTGGTGGCAGAGTCCTCGACGCTAAAAGGGCCATCCGGGTGTCCCACAACTACCGCCATATCGCCCATGCCCTGGGCGCCCAAGGTGGTAGCGAAATTAATCAGTGCCTCTCTCGAAATATCGAGAAAATTGTTGCGCAACGCCAGATCTTCGATGGGGTATCCGGTGAGGGCCAATTCGCCTGTGAGGAAAACCTGAGCACCCTGGTCATAAGCCTCTCTGGCGAGCTCGAGAAGGCGCTCGACATTGTGCGCCCGGTCGCCCACAATCGGGTTAGTTTGGGCCAAGGCCAAGCGAAGACGAGGCATACCAAGTAGCCTAATGGCAGGGTTTTAGCCCCTCCGCATGGGTGCAAAGGAAATGTGATGGATAAACAACGCGATTTTGTTCTGCGCACAATCGAAGAGCGCGGAGTGAAGTTCATTCGCCTGTGGTTTACCGATGTGGTGGGCACGCTGAAGATGGTTGCTGTGGCGCCTGCCGAAATCGAAGGTGCTTTCGCCGAGGGTTTGGGTATCGATGGCTCCTCCATTGAGGGTTTTACCCGGGCGTTTGAAGCCGATGTGTTGGCCCATCCCGACCCCACCACTTTTCAAATTCTTCCCTGGCGTGGAGAAATCGACCCCACCGCGCGCATGTTCTGCGACATCACGACTCCCGATGGTCAGCCAGCAGTTACTGATCCCCGATACGTACTGAAGCGACAGCTCGAAAAAGCGGCAGATTTGGGGTTCACCTTCTATACCCACCCGGAAATCGAGTTCTACCTCCTGAAATCGAGTGCCTATGGTGAGAATGGCCCCGAGCCAGTGGATTCCGCCGGGTATTTTGACAATGTTCCAGGCGGGAGCGCGCACGATTTCCGCAGGCGGGCCATTCGAATGCTCGAAGACCTCGGTATTTCTGTCGAATTTAGCCACCACGAGGCGGGTCCCGGTCAGAACGAAATCGACCTACGTTACGCGGACGCCCTGACGACCGCAGACAACATCATGACGTTCAGGACGGTGGTGAAGGAGGTCGCCATCGAGCAGGGTGTCTACGCAACGTTCATGCCCAAGCCCATGGCCGAGCACCCCGGCTCAGGTATGCACACCCACATGTCGCTTTTTGAGGGCGACACGAACGCGTTCTTCGACGCTGGCGGTAAGTACCAGCTCTCCGCTGTGGGCCGGTCGTTTGTCGCAGGAATCTTGAAGCACGCCCCCGAGTTCACAGCCATCACCAACCAGTTCGTGAACTCATACAAGCGGCTCTGGGGCGGTCACGAGGCTCCCAGCTATGTGACCTGGGGCCACAACAACCGAAGCGCTTTGGTCCGAGTGCCCCTCTACAAGCCCGGAAAAGGCCAGAGTGCGCGCATCGAATACCGCGCTATGGATTCCGCGGCAAACCCGTATCTGGCCTTTGCCGTTCTGTTGGCTGCCGGTTTGAAAGGCATCTCGGAGAGCTATGAGCTACCTGCTGAAGCCGAAGACACTGTGTGGGAGCTCAGTGAAGGTGAGCGTCGCGCCCTGGGCTATGAGCCGTTGCCCGCGAGCCTCGATCGGGCATTGTCCTTGATGGAGGACAGCGAGCTGGTCGCTGAGACGCTGGGGGAGCAGGTATTCAACTATGTCCTGCTGAACAAGAAGCGGGACTGGAACACCTATCGGGCACAGGTCACCCCGTACGAGCTCGCCAGTAACCTCGAGATTCTCTAGCCACCCCGAGGATGTCCCGGACTCCATCACCCCTGTCTGCGCTGGCGAAAGCTGGCTTTGCCAGGTTGGATGAAGCCCTCGGGCGCCTCGAAGCCCACGGATTTGATGCCGACGATTTTTCTGTGGCAGCGGACCCTGACCTCGCGCTCAAAACGGTCGCAGACTTGGCCGACCAGCACCAGGCGCTGTTGGCGAAACTGTGGAAGAAGGCTGATCTGCGGCAATCACTCGTGGTTGTCGCCGGAGCCAGCACAGGGTTGGGTGACTTCCTCAAACGTCGCCCTGACCAGTGGGGCCTTTTCGATAAACCACTGACTTCACTTCCCCGAGATTTCGAATATCTGGCGATGTTTCGTGAGGCGATTGCTGGTCTCGCCAGAGAGGACGCCGCCATGGCTTTGCGGGTGGCCTATCGACGCCAACTGTGCAGACTGGCGCTGTGGGATAGTCGCCAGCCCTCGCCGGTATCTATCGTCGATCGAGTGGCTGAAACGCTGGCGGCGATGGCCTCGGCAGCGCTCGATGCCGCGCTAGATATTGCGCGGTCGCATCACGGGTACTCAGCCGAGGATGTCCCACTCGCCATTATCGGGATGGGTAAAGCGGGTGCTGCGGAACTCAACTATCTCAGCGACGTGGACGTCATCTACGTCACGGATGTTCCAGAGGGCGCCGACCCTACCCAGGTCGTGCAACGAGCCGAAACACTGGCCAGAGACACCGCTCGATATCTCATGGAGTTCGGGGTGGAGCCAGGGCTCTGGGAGGTCGATCCCAACCTCCGCCCCGAGGGTAAAGACGGTGCTTTGGTGCGCACTCTCGAGTCCCATATCGCCTATTACGAGCGGTGGGCCCACGACTGGGAGTTTCAGGCACTACTGAAAGCCAGGCCTCTGGCTGGCGACCGCGCCCTCGGCGAGGCCTACCGCAGAGCACTCGACCCCATGATTTGGCAGGCGTCCAGTCGGCCGGGGTTTGTCGAGCAGGTCCAGAGAATGCGCGAGCGGGTCACCGACAACATTCCGGCAGACCAGGTCGACTACCAGATAAAGCTTGGACCCGGTGGTCTTCGCGACATCGAATTCACGATCCAGCTCCTGCAATTAGTGCACGGCGCTCAGGACGAGAGTGTGCGGGCCCTCGATACTCTCGGCGCTCTCCAGGCGCTCAGCCGTGCTGGCTATGTCGGTAGACCGGAGGCGGCCGAGTTTGATCACGCCTATCGCACCCTTCGTGTCCTGGAGCACCGGATTCAGTTGGGCGCGCTCAAACGCAGCCACGTTATGCCCCGGGATGAAGAGGCATTGCGGGTTTTGGCTCGCCACACGAAGCTGGCGGACACGGCAGATGGCCTCGTCGAGCATTGGCGCAGTATTCAACGCTCTGTCCGGAGTCTCCATGAGCGCCTGTTCTATCGCCCGCTACTCTCGGCAGTTGCCGGGTTGGAGGAGCAGGGTGTCGAACTGACCAGCGAACAAGCTGCCCTGCGTCTACAGGCATCCGGCTTTCGTAATCCCGAGGGAGCATTGCATCACATTGGCGCACTCACTCAGGGAGTCTCAAGACGCGCAGCGATTCACCGGACCCTCTTGCCTGTGTTACTCAAGTGGCTCTCAGAGGGCACAGACCCCGACGGTGGCCTCTTAGCGTTTCGCCAGCTCAGCGATGACCTCGGTGAATCGAACTGGTTCCTGCGCATGCTGCGGGACTCGTCCGGTGCGGCTCAACGCTTGATGATGGTGCTGGGAACCAGTGCGTTTGTCGCCAAGCTCTTTGGTCGAGTGCCCGATGGCGCTGCCTGGCTCGATAACGATGATGACCTGAGGCCTCGCGACCAGGAATCTCTGCGCGACGAAATAACCGCGACACTTGAGCGTCATCAGGACAGTGAAGATTCCGCACGGAAAGCGCTTCGGGCCCTGCGACGGCGAGAGCTCTTACGGATTGCTCTCGCGAGCATGCTCTCTGTCAGTGACATCACCGAGGTGGGCCAGGCGTTGACGGATCTTTCTCAGACATTCCTCGAGGGGATTCTTGCCCTTGCCCGGGAGGACGGCGATGGTGTTGAGTTCGCGATCATTGCAATGGGCAGGCTCGGGGGCTCTGAGCTGAGTTTTGGCTCCGATTTGGATGTCATCTACGTTTTCCGAGATGCAGGAGCAGGCGAGGAGGCTCACGGCGTTGCCGAGCGCATTGTGAAAGACATCACTCGCCTGAGCGAGGACGTCCTCTTCCCCGTAGAACTTGACGCAGGACTTCGGCCGGAAGGAAAGAACGGGCCCATCGTGCGAAGTCTCGACGCGTATGCCGCCTATTACGAGCGTTGGGCGTTGGGCTGGGAAGCCCAGGCACTCTTGAGGGCGGCACCCTATGTCGGCGATGCCTCCCTCACCGAGGACTTTATGGCGATGGCAGCACCGTTTCGGTATCCAGATTCCTTCCGGGATGACCAGGTGCGAGAGATTCGTCGCATCAAAGCGCGGGTGGAAGCGGAGCGGCTGCCACAGGGTGCTGACGCCTCTCGTCACCTGAAGCTGGGAAGGGGTTCACTCAGCGACGTGGAGTGGGCAGTGCAACTACTCCAGTTGCAACACGGTCACGCACACCCCGACATCCGTACGGCCTCGACCCTGCAAGCACTGGGGGCTATCGAGGCACATAGTCTTCTTTCTGCCAGCGACATCTCGCAGTTGACAGAGGCCTGGCTTCTTGCCTCGCGGATCAGGACCGCATTGGCTCTCTTTGGGGAGCCATCGACTGATGTTCTGCCTAGTGATCGTGCAGGCCTAGAGGGTGCAGCGCGACTCATGGGATTTCCACCGCGTAGCGCCAGTGCGTTGGAAGAGACGTACCTGCGTGTCACGCGACGCTCGCGGAGCGTGTTCGAGCGCGTGTTTTATGGAAAAGAGGCTTAACGGCCTGGCGGGCCCCATCCCACGATAGGGCCCGCCAGAGTCTGTCGGTCGAGTTAGACGCCGTAGTAGAGCTCGAACTCGAAGGGGTGAGGACGCTGAGCCATCGGCATGATCTCGTTCTCACGCTTGAACTCAATCCAGGTCTCGATGAGGTCTTCGGTGAAGACTCCACCAGCGAGCAGGAAGTCGTGGTCATTCTCAAGAGCGACCAGCGCCTCTTCTAGTGAACCGGGAACCTGCGGGATTGCTTTCGCTTCCTCCGGAGGCAGCTCATAGAGGTCCTTGTCGACGGGCTCGTGAGGCTCAATCTTGTTCATGATTCCGTCAAGACCAGCCATCATCTGCGCTGCGAAAGCCAGGTAGGGGTTACCCGAGGCGTCCGGTGCACGGAACTCGATGCGCTTTGCCTTCGGGTTCGTGCCGGTGATCGGGATACGAATCGCAGCCGAACGGTTACCGGCCGAGTAGACCAGGTTCACGGGAGCTTCAAAGCCCTTCACCAGACGGTGGTAGCTGTTCAAGCTGGGGTTGGTGAAGGCCAGAAGCGCTGGAGCATGCTTCAGGATTCCACCGATGTACCAGCGGGCGATGTCGGAGAGACCGCCGTAGCCTTTCTCGTCGTAGAACAGCGGCTTTCCGTCGTTCCACAGCGACTGGTGGGTGTGCATACCTGAGCCGTTGTCGCCGAAGAGGGGCTTGGGCATAAAGGTTGCCGTCTTGCCCCACTGGAGCGCGGTGTTCTTGACGATGTACTTGAACTTCAAGATGTCATCAGCCGCTTTCACCATGGTGTTGAAGCGGTAGTTGATTTCAGCCTGACCACCGGTTCCCACCTCGTGGTGTGAACGCTCGACGGTGAGACCAGCTTCCTCGAGCTTGAGGCAGATTTCATCACGCAGATCGGCAAAGTGGTCGACCGGAGTGACCGGGAAGTAGCCACCCTTATAGGGGGTCTTGTTGGCGAGGTTTCCGCCGTCTTCCATACGACCGGTGTTCCAGGCACCCTCGATGGAGTCCACTTCGTAGAAGCTGCGGTTCTGGCGTACGTCGTAACGCACGTCATCGAAGATGTAGAACTCGGCCTCTGGCGCGAAGAACGCGGTGTCGGCGATACCGGTGGAAGCGAGGTACTTCTCCGCCTTGTGAGCCACCTGACGGGGGTCACGGCTGTAAATTTCACCGTTGCGCGGGTTGTAGATGTCAAAGACCATGACCAGCGTGAGCTCGTCGCGGAATGCGTCAACATACGCGGTGGTGACATCGGGAATCAGCTGGAGGTCTGATTCGTGAATCTGCTGGAACCCGCGGATGGAGGATCCATCGAAGAGCTGACCGACGGTGAAGAACTCCTCGTCGACCGAGTGGGCGGGGATGTTGAAGTGCTGCTGCACTCCGGGGAGGTCGGTGAAACGGATGTCAAGGAATTTGACGTCCTTTTCTTTGATGAACTTCAGTACTTCCGAAGAGTTGGTGAACATGCAGGTCACTCCTGTTTTTCGTGGGATTGAGTGCGGTTGGGGTTCCAACCTGACTCGAGGCTAACTCTGAGCAATTTCTTGCCCATATCCAGTTTGTTTCCGCCGTGTTACATCAGGGACCCGACCTACACTGGGGGTGTGGCAGCAGAGGACTATTGGCCGGGAAAAAAGTTCGGGCTACCCCAGGACGGACCTCGATCGACACCCACCTATCTGCGCAGAGTGGCCGGCCTCGGAATCGACTGGGCCCTGGCAGTTGTGCTGTCGGTGCTGTTTTTTGATTACAACGGCTGGTGGACGCTTGCTCTTTTTGTGCTGCTCAACGTGGTGGGCGGTCTTCTTCTCGCCGGCTCACCTGGCCACCTCCTCGCAGGCATCAGAATTGCACCGATTAGGGGCGGAGCACTGGGGCTTCTCGCCCCGCTGGTGAGACCACTCCTGATCGCACTCGTGATTCCCGCCCTCATCGTGGATGAGGATCAGCGCGGCGTCCACGACCGACTGGTCGGGACGATACTGGTGCGTCGCTAGCGGGGCTTCGGAGCCCGAACTTTGGTGGGATCCATTCCCTTCGGAATGGGCATCGCCGGTCCGCTCTTGAGCGAGTTCAGCCGATGTGACACGGCCAAGACTTCGGCTTTGCGCAGAGAGTTCTTGAAGGACTTCAGGGTCCTGTTGAGCTTGTGCAGAGGCGTTGCGTCCGCATCGGGGCCGACGTGAACAAAATGCACCGGGATGTCGGGAACTGCGCGTAACACCGCGCGACGCTCGTCTTCGAGCATCTTCTTCGTTTTAGCTTTCGAACCCTCGGCGATCAACACAACGCCGGGCTTTCCGACAGCGCGATACACCGCCTCTTGAGTTCTCGGGTTCACGGCCACCGGGAATTCGCTGGCCTGCCACGCGCGACGGAGAGCACTGCGCAACACCGCGCCCACGGCCCCGGGCTGCCCAGAAATCTGCTGATACGCGGTGCGCTCGGCTCGTTGACCCAGTACCACCAGAGTGAGCAGCACTGCCAGCAGGACTCCCGTGATGACATAGAGAATGAGGGTGAGGATGCTGCCGCCAGAAATCAGCATCGCGGCCACCACGCCCGCCACAATCGGGAGGATCAGGGTGACGAGCAGGATGGGGACGAGGAGTTTGTCGGTCTCTTTGGTCAGATTGAAAATCTGCCAGAGCTGCTTGAGCCGACCGGGCTCTTTTTCTGCCGAATCCTTCTTCGCCATCGCTACCTCTCCTCGCTCCTGCGTCTAAATTCCCAGGTCAGCGTCGAAATCGCCCGCCTCGAGACGATCCTTCACCATGGTGAGGAAGCGGGCTGCATCAGCGCCATCGACAATCCGGTGGTCATACGACAGAGCGAGGAACACAGTCTGTCGGATGGCAATCGAGTCATCACCGTTGTGGGTGACCACTACGGGCTTCTTCTGAACGATTCCGGTTCCCAAAATGGCGACCTGGGGAAGAAACACGACGGGTGTGTCGAACAGGGCACCTCTCGAACCGGTGTTGGTCACCGTGAACGTCCCGCCGGCCAACTCGTCGGGGCTCAGCTGGTTGGTGCGGGTGCGCTCCGCGAGATCCGCGATGTCTTTAGCAATCCCAGCGATGTTTTTGTCACCAGCGTTCTTCAACACCGGGGTGAGTAGACCGCGCTCGGTGTCGACAGCAATCGAAATGTTCTCTGTCGCCGGGTACACAATGTTTTCGCCATCGACGACAGCGTTGATGATCGGGAACACCCTTAGTGCCTCCGCTGCTGCCTTCACGAAGAAGGGCAGAAAGCTGAGCTTGGTTCCCGTGACCTGGTGGAACTGGTCTTTGGTGGCGTGGCGCAGTTCAGCCACCTCCGTCACATCGACCTCAACGACCGAGGTGAGCTGGGCGGTTTGCTGCATGGAGGCCACAGCACGCTCGGCAATCACCTTGCGCAAGCGGCTCATGGGAACAGAGGTTCCCCGAAGAGCGGACGCCTCAACCACAGTGGGAGCAGCAGCTGGCGCAGGTGCCCCGCCACCAGCGGCTTTCGCGAGAACGTCTTCCTTGCGGATTCGGCCACCCACACCCGTTCCGGTCACACCCGACAGGTCGACGCCGTGGTCGTTTGCCAGTTTCCGCACAATCGGTGTCACATAAGGCATGGAGCGTGAACCACTCGGGACGGGCTGGGGGAGCCCTCCTGGAGCGCTCGGAGCTGGAGCCGGAGGCGCTGCTGCGGGGGCCGGGGTGGGAGGCGCAGGCGCAGGAGCGGGAGGCGGAGGGGGCGAAGAGTTCACCGACGCAGGGGCCGCAGGGGCGGGTGCGGGAGCGGGTGTTTCCGCCACAGCCGGAGCAACAACCTCGGGGGCTGGCTCAGGCGTGGGTTCTGGAGCAGGTGCCGGAGCGGGTTCTGCAACAGGTTCAGCTGCCGGAGCAGCTGCCGCGGGGGCAGCAGCGCCGCTGCCGTCACCGACACGAACCAAGACAGCACCCACCTCAACCGTCTCATCCTCAGCGACCAGGATTTCCTCAATCACACCGGCAATGGGTGAGGGGATCTCCGTATCCACCTTGTCGGTCGAAATCTCGACCAAAGGCTCATCGACGGCAACAGAATCACCGACGTTCTTCAGCCACCGGGTGACTGTGCCTTCGGTGACGCTTTCACCCAGTGCGGGGAGAGTGACATCTTGACTCATGGGCTTTGCTCCTTGTGAGAGGGGGTAACTAGGTGGCTACATCGCGTGCAGGGGTTTGCCTGCGATTGCCATAAACGCTTCACCGAGCGCTTCGTTTTGGGTGGGGTGGGCGTGCAGCAGTGGTGCCACATCGTCGGGGTATGCATCCCAGTTCACGGCAACCTGGGCTTCACCGATGAGCTCGCCCACTCGGGCACCAATCATGTGAACGCCCAGAATCGGACCATCGACCTGGCGGATCACCTTGATCGACCCGGCGGTCTCCAGGATGTGGCTCTTACCGTTTCCTGCCAAGTTGTAGTCATACACCGCGACCGATGCTTCACCGAACTCCTCCTTGGCAGCCTTCTCCGAATAACCCACCGAAGCGACCTCCGGTTCAGAGTAGGTGACCTTCGGGATGTTCCGATCGGAGACGACCATGGGGTTGAGCCCTGCAAGCTCCTCCGCGACAAAAATGCCGTGCTGGAAACCACGGTGCGCTAACTGAATGCCCGGCACAATGTCACCCACCGCAAACACACCCGGCACATTCGTGCGCAGGCGCTCATCGGTGAGGACATAGCCGCGGTCCATCGCGACGCCGACTTCCTCAAAACCCATGCCGTCAGTCTTAGGGCCACGACCCACCGCCACCAGGAGAAGGTCTGCGGTTTCGGTGGTGCCATCCTCGAGGGTGACCGTCACGCTGTTCTCGTCCTGGACAGCGGACTGGAACTTCACGCCGACATGGAAATTGATGCCGCGCTTGCGATACGCGCGCTCAAACTGTTTGGAAATTGACTCGTCTTCCGCGGGAACAAGGTGGGGAAGACCCTCAACGATGGTGACTTCGCTACCAAAAGAGCGCCACACGCTGGCAAACTCCACACCAATCACGCCACCACCCAGAACCACGACTTTCTGCGGAATCCAGTCGAGTTGCAAAGCTTGCTCGGAGGTGATGATGCGCCCGCCGATGTCAAGACCCGGCAGGGACTTCGGGTGGGAACCGGTAGCCAGGATCACATTCTTACCCGTCACGGTGTCATCGCCCACCGCAACGGTCGTGGGGGAGACCAGTCGGCCCTCGCCCTCGATGGTCGTGATACCCCTGGCTTTGATGAGCCCCTGGAGGCCTTTGTGCTTGGACGAGACGATGCCATCGCGGTAGGTGTTCACCGCCGGAAGGTCGACACCCTCCAAGGTTGCTCGGACCCCAAACATGTCCGAGTGGCGTGCCGAATCAGCAACCTCGGCGGCGTGCAGGAGAGCTTTCGTCGGAATACAGCCCACGTGGAGGCAGGTGCCGCCGACTTTGTCTTTCTCGATAAGCCCGACGCTCATCCCCAGCTGACTGGCTCGCAGAGCAGCGGCGTAACCACCCGAGCCTGCTCCCAAAACGACTAGGTCAAATGTGTGCTCAGCCACGGGCTAGGGACTCCCTCATCAACGATTTCGACAACATTCCAATTGGTCCGCCCAGCAAGGGCGTGAGAACCGCCCCTAGCCTACTACCTGTCGACGGGGCGACAACCGGAGCTGCGTCACGAGAGCAGTACCTCGAGCACGGTCCGGGTGATAGCACCAGAGGCACCCTTTGGCGTATAGCCAAAGGCACCCGCAGAATTGTTCGCGGGTCCGGCGATATCGAGATGAGCCCAGGGGATTCCCTCGCCCACAAATTCCTTCAAGAAGACCCCCGCGAGCAGCATTCCGCCGAGCACCTCACCCGGTTTCGCATTCGCAATATCGGCGACATCGGAGGAGAGCAAGCTGCGCAGTTCGTGCGGCAGGGGCATACCCCACACCTTTTCCCCCACGCGCTTCGCAGCCCCTTCGAGTTCGCGCACACCCTCTGGGGAGCCCATCAGTCCGGCGTAACGCTCACCTAGAGCGATGCGGGCAGCCCCTGTCAGTGTCGCGGCATCGATAATCAGATCGGGCGTCAGCTCGGAGGCCAGAGACAAACCGTCGGCCATCACGAGACGCCCCTCGGCGTCCGTGTTGAGGATCTCGACTGTTTTGCCGTTCTTGATCGTGATGACGTCATTAGGCCTGGAGGCACTACCGCTGGGCATATTTTCGGCCAAACACAAATACGCGGTGACGCTGGTTCGAGAGGACAGGGCGCTCGCGGCAAGAGTCGCTGCAGCCATGACGGCAGCACCGGTCATGTCGTATTTCATGCCCACCATGGCGTTAGGAGCCTTGAGGGAGAGGCCCCCGGAATCAAAAGTGATGCCCTTGCCCACCAGAGCAACGTGCCTGGTGGGGGAGTCGGGCCGATAGCGGAGCACCATCAGGCGGGGCGGATTTGTGGAGCCTTGGCCCACTGAACTGATTCCTCCTAGCCCCTCCTTCTGGAGCTTGGTTTCATCCCATACGTCGACTTCGAGCGGGCTGGACTGTGCAAGCTGTGACACATGCTCGACAAAGCTCACGGGGTTGAGCATGTTCGGCGGCATTGTGACGAGGTCACGCACCTGCCAAACCGCAGTAACACCCACGAGGATGCGCGCTAGCGCGTCACCGGGCAGCGCGCCGAGGAACGCATAGGTTGGTGGCGTTGTCTCCGAAGATGCGCCGGGCTTGCTCACCCGGTGAGCTCCCAGAAGCGCGCCCTCGACGACGGCCTCGAGCTCTGGCCCCGACTCGCCGAGCGCGAAAACGAGGCGTTCGCCCTTCGACACCTGGAGGGAGGCGTAGCCGGCAGCCTCACGAAGAAGGTCGACGGTGGTCTCACCATCGCCGAGGCCGGTAAACAGCACACTGCGGACCGCAAGCTCCGAGGGTGACCCCTGTCGACTGACGCTATCCACTCCGCCTTCCGCGTCGATCGCCTGCACGAGAGCCTCGAGAGCGCTCACCGCGTCTGCAGGAAGCCCCGGTGCATACACGCGCGGAGTCTCTGAGGCTTTGCGCAAACCCACGACGAGAATGTCGGCGGCATCGAGAGAGTCGGAAGAGTCGAGGAACACAGGAGTGGACACAGTCATGCCTCTATCGTATCGAGCGCATCGATATCGCCCTGGGCGAAGCTCAGCTGGTTTTCGCATCGTGCTCGGTATCCTGGGCTCATGTTTAGAGACGACATCTTTCGCGAGGCGATGGAACTCTCTGATGTCCCCCGGGGGCTTCCCCTGGTGGCTGGCCTCACGGGCTTCGCGGACGCCGGCGGGGCAGTAAGCCAAGTCAACCGGTACGTCTTTGACACACTCGAGACCCAACGCGTCGGGGCTTTCGTGAATGATTTGCTCATTGACTACCGCGCCAGGCGACCACTGTTTCACTTTGAAGAAACCGCGCTGACCTCGTATGAACCACCGCGTCTGTCCCTCGATCTCGTCAAAGACGAACTGGGGAACCCTTTCCTCTTCCTGTCGGGGTATGAGCCCGATTTTCGGTGGGAGCAAGTCAGCGACACCGTGTTAAGCCTCATCGACGACCTCGATGTGGAGAGCAGTTCGTGGGTCCACGCGATTCCGATGCCGGTTCCGCACACCAGAAGCCTCGGTGTGACCGTGAGTGGAAACCGGGAGGACATCACCGACGCCCTGTCGGTGTGGCGTCCCACGACGAGCGTTCCCGGCACCTTGATGCACCTCATCGAATATCGCTTACAGGAGATGGGGCACCCGACCGCAGGATTCGTGGTGCTTGTCCCTCACTACCTGGCAGACACAGAATTTCCGGATGCCGCTGTTGCGGCGCTTCAAAGTGTCAGTCAAGCCACCGGGCTGATTTTTCCGACCGATGTCCTGCGCGAATCAGGGCGCTTGTTCCTTCAGGGCATTGCCGAACAGGTCGAAGACAACCACGAACTCAAGAAGCTCGTCGACACTCTCGAATCACGCCACGATTCCTACATGGAAGACAACCCGCTGCCCTCTCCGCTGATGGGCGCAGATGGTGAGATTCCCAACGCCGACGACATCGCCCAAGAGCTCCAGGAATTCCTGGCCAAGCGTGGTGACCAGCGGCCAGGGGATGACATCGAATCCACCTAGGGTCGCTGTCAGGTTTTCGCTCGAAAACGTGACATACTGTGGGGGAAGGCCCTGCGAGTTCAGTAATGAAACTTGACAAGGGTTTTCTTACTGCCCGTTACACCGTGGAGCAGGTGGCTCATGGCACAACGCACACCACCGAAGTCGAGTGCGGGAAAAAAGGAACAAAAACCCGGTCTTTTGAGTCGCGTCTTCAATCGTGGGCGCGGATCTACGCCTGACAAGAAAGCAGCACCCCCTCCTGTGACACCAGTAGCTACCAAGTCCACCGCGAAGAAAAAGCCCGCCGCATCGAAAACCACGGCGGCTGCGAGCAAGTCCGGATCGAAGTCTCCGGCGAAGACAGCTACCGCGAAGTCTGCGCCCAAAAAAGCATCACCCGCGAAAACCGCCGCGAAGCCCGCGGCAAAGAAGGCAGCCACCACAGCTCCAGCCAAGAAGGCCGCTCCGGCTAAGAAGGCTCCGGCCAAGCCCGCAGTGAAGAAGACCACGGCTAAGGCGCCTGCGAAGAAGGCTCCGGCCAAGTCCTCTGCAACCACGGCACCTGCTGCCAAATCCGCGGCCAAGAAGACAGCATCCGCTGCGACAACAAAGAAAGCTCCCGCGAAGCCTGCGGCGAAGAAAGCGACCCCTGGGAAAGCAGATGCGAAGCCGGCGGCGAAGAAAGCCACCGCGAAGGCTCCGGCAAAGGCCACGGCTAAGGCGCCCGCCAAGAAAGCTGCTGCCACGCCCAAAGCAAGTGGTGCCACAAAAGGCAAGAAAGCTACCGCATCGACCGAGGTTCCGGTCAGCGATGACGAAGAGCCCGATGTTCTCGAGATCGACGATGATGCTGACGACTCAGAGGATTCGAGCGACGAGGGCGCCACTGAAGTAGCGCCCGATGCTGTCGCGGAGAAGCTCGGCGCTGAGATGATCGCAGGGCTCGCCGAAGCCGGACTTGAGGACGAGGACGAAGGCGAAAAAGAGGTTCTTCCTCAAGGGGCTCTCGTGCTCTCCAGCACTGACGACGATGACGCGCCCATCATTTCGACCACCATCACCGGTGCCACCGCGGATCCGGTCAAGGATTACCTCAAGCAAATCGGTAAGGTTGCGCTGCTCAATGCTGAGCAGGAAGTGGAATTGGCGCTCCGCATCGAAGCTGGTTTGTTCGCTGAAGAGAAGCTCTCCTCGCTCACGGCGTCGCAGAAGACCACCAAGCTTGCCCGCGAGCTCCACGAAATCGCCAAGGACGGTCAACGTGCGAAGAACCACCTCCTCGGCGCCAACCTACGTCTGGTTGTGTCGCTCGCGAAGCGCTACACCGGTCGTGGCATGCAGTTCCTCGATCTGATCCAGGAAGGAAACTTGGGTCTGATTCGCGCTGTAGAGAAGTTCGACTACACCAAGGGATTCAAGTTCTCCACCTATGCCACGTGGTGGATTCGCCAGGCGATCACCCGCGCCATGGCGGACCAGGCTCGCACCATTCGTATTCCCGTTCACATGGTCGAGGTCATCAACAAGCTCGCTCGCGTTCAGCGCCAAATGCTCCAGGATTTGGGTCGTGAGCCCACCCCGGAGGAGTTGGCTCGCGAACTCGATATGACCCCGGAGAAGGTCGTCGAAGTGCAGAAATATGGGCGCGAGCCCATTTCACTCCACACACCTCTGGGTGAGGATGGTGATAGCGAGTTCGGTGACCTCATCGAGGACACCGAGGCTGTCGTTCCGGCTGACGCAGTCGGGTTCACCATGTTGCAACGCCAGCTCGAGATGTTGTTGGACTCTCTTTCAGAACGCGAAGCAGGGGTAATTCGGATGCGGTTTGGTCTCGGTGATGGAATGCCGAAGACTCTCGACCAAATAGGAGACACCTTTGGCGTGACGCGCGAGCGCATTCGCCAAATAGAGTCCAAGACCATGGCGAAGCTTCGCCACCCGTCACGCTCCCAGGCATTGCGCGACTACCTCGAGTAGGCCCATGGGTAAGGTGCCAGCCTTCGTCGTCGCGAAAATTCTGCGGTTTCTCACGCGTCTGCGCGGAGGGGGGTCGGCGTTCCCCGGGCTTGTGCTCCTGAGGTTGCGCCCCCAGGTCCTCGCCGAAACACTCGGAGACCTGCGCTGGGGACGGGTCTTTGTGTCGGGCTCTAATGGCAAGTCCACGACCACCACGATGATCACCTCGCTGTTGCGTGCCCACGGGTTGAGGGTGTTTTCGAACCCCGCGGGAGGGAACCTGCCACAGGGTCTTGCTTCCGCGGTGGTCGGTCAGGCAAGCGTCGCAGGCCGCGTGAAGGCCGACATCGCTGTGTTGGAAGTCGATGAGGCCTATGCCGAGCGCATTGCTAACGCGGTGGAGCCCTCCTGGGTCGTCCTGACCAATATCCAGGTGGACCAGCTGAATCGTTTCGGTGAGCCCGAGAGGGTGTACGCCATGTTGCGCGATCTCGCGGCTCGGGCCACTGAGGGCGTCATCATTAACGCCGCCGACCCCAATTTGGTTGCCTTGGGAGCAGAGGTCGCCCAGAAGGGTCTGAAGGTGCTGAGCATCGAGGTTTCTGACGAGGCACTATCTACGGCATCTCACGGGGTTGTGGCTGCACCTTTGGACGCCGAGGGGGCAGAGCCTCTCGCGTCAGAGTCGGTCGCCACCCTGCTTTCCACAGCAGGGAGCCACGCCACGATGTCGGTGGGGAACCAGAAGTGTGAGCTCGACTTGCCCGCACCTGGACTGCACTATGCCGTCGACGCGACTATCGCTGTCGGAACCCTGGCGGCACTGCTTGGCGGAGAAGTCAAGGTTGAGGCCGTGACGGACGCTATGCGCGAGGGAACGCCGGTGTATGGCCGAGGTGAGACCATCACCTACAAGGGCCAAGACTTTGAGCTCACGATGATGAAGAACCTCCCGAGCTTGCAGGCAAATCTCGACGCAATGGTCGACTCACCGGCGCTGGTCTGGGTGGCTGTCGATGAGGGAACACCGGACCCCTCGTGGTTGTATGACGTAGACCTCGGAGTGATCGATCATGTCGATGTACTCTCTGGCACCAAAGCATGGCAGTGGGCTCTCTTCCTCGAGCATCGGGGCATTCCCTATGGTGACGTCATCGAGGACACTGCTCAGGCTCTCGACCATCTGCAGGGGCTTTCCCTGGAGCGGGACGTGGCGGTCAGTGCGATCGTGAACTATGAACAGATGATGCTGATTCGACGCCTCGCTGGATACAAGGAACTCGAGGGCGCCGCATGACTCAGTGGTTCACCATCGCCCGGGTGCTCCCGGAGCGCCTGGGATTGAATGGAAGTTCTGCCTCTGCGGAGATTCTCGCAAAATCGTTGCGCGAAATGGGACACGAAGTCTCCATTGTGGATGTTCACGGTCCGGCAGATGCACCGGGCAGCGTCGACATTGTGACGGTGGGCAGCGGCTCTAGCTCGCAAGTGTCACCCGCCGCGACCGAGCTGATTGGGCTTGTCCGAGTGTTCTCCCAGTGGAAGAACTCTGGTGCGCAGTGGGTTGCTATCGGAATGGGGTGGGACTTACTGGGGGAGTCGTTGATAACAGCGGATGGTGAGAGTGTTCCGGGCGCGGGTGTGTTCCCCTCCAGGGCTGATTACCGCCCAGGTCGGTTCTCTACTGAAGTTCACGGACTCGATTCACAGGGCCGCGAATCTGCGGGATACATCAACCACCTGGGACATAGCGAGCTTCTTGACGGTGCCACGCCGCTGATGACCTTGGAGAATCCACCAGAAGGGTTACCGGTCGAGGAGGGTTTGACAGCACCACACCTTTTTGCCACCCGAGTAGGGGGTCCGGCATTAGCTCTCAACCCGCACTGGGCGATGGATATTGTGAGCGAGACACTGGCTTCTCGAGGTCTCACGCCTGAGCCCGGTGAGTTTCACCAGCGCGTGGAGGCTGCAGCGTCGAAGGCGCGGAGCCTGATTATCGAGCGTCTCCGGTCTCGTCGATAAATCGGCGGGGGACCTGCGCTCCCAGTGATGCAACAATCTCATCGCCGATTGTTCCGGCCCACGCAGCCCAGTCTTCGGCCAGCGGAGACCCCTCGTCGGGCTTTCCCCACAGGGTCACCTCGTCACCCACCTCAGGAAGTGGTTGACCGTCGCTCGAGGTGATGACCAGGTGGTCTGCTTCCACGGCACTGATGCTGTAGCGAATTCCCTGGTGGACGAGCCAGCCTTCGCCCGAGCCCGGCGGAAGGAGTCCATCCCCGTATCCCATGCCCACAGTGGCACTGTGGGCATCACGGGAGATGACTCGTGCGTGAACACTCATCACCGGCTGGAAGCCCAAGTCTTTCGCGGAGCGATCATCAAAGGGAGACACCCCATAGGCAATGATTCCCACGCGGACCATGTCGAGTCGGGTTTCTGGCAGATCAGCCGCGGCGGCGGACGCTGCCAGGTGCACCACCTCCGGACGAAGCCCAGCATCTGTGGCGATGGCGACCGCGTCGTGCAATTTCGTCAACGAGGCTAGGTCTTCCTCGAGTGAGGTGTCGGCAAGGTGCGACCAGATCCCGACCACTCGGATGTGTCCCTCAGCCTCCAATTCGTGAGCAACGTGAACGAGGTCTCGCCACTGTTCGGGCAGCGCCCCGTTGCGGTGCAGACCGGTGTCAATTTTGAGATGGACTCGTGTGGCGCTCTTCGGTGCCTGATCCCGCAGTAGTTCGAGTTGCCAGGCAGCTGAGATCCCCAGATCAAGAGACGCTGTTGCGGCCCTCCCGAAGTCACTGGAGGGTGAATGGAGCCAGCACAGCAGGGGAACATCAGGTGCGACCTCGCGGATGGCAACCCCGTAGTCGATGTCCAGGACTGCGAGGGCGTCCGCTCCGGCCTCGAGGGCTGCCAGAGCGAGACGAGGGCCACCATGACCGTAGGCGTCAGATTTCACGGCAATCATCAGCTGGGCATCTCCGGCGAGTGAGATTTTCGCCCTGCGGACGTTGTCTCGAAACGCTGACAAGGAGATGTCAGCCCAGTGGGCTTCCTTTAGCTCCATATCTTCACCACCCGAGGGGCGAGGTGAGAAACCAGAAGAGGCACTGGGCGCCCGGACCACTCGGACCACTGGCGAAGGCTTGGCTCTGATCCCCACACCGTGGCGACATCGCCGAGTTCGATTGAGGTGTCTCCTATGTCGAGAACCATTTGGTCCATCGCGATACGCCCAGCAATGGTGTGAAGCGATCCGCCCACGGATACGCGCCCCATCCCCGAGGCCGTCCTCGGAACACCATCGGCAAAACCCACACTGATTAGCGCCAGGGTGGTCTCCTTCTTTGTCCGATACTCATATCCATACGAGACGGCGGTTCCGGCGGGGACTCTTTTGAGCGAGACAACATCAGCTTCGAGGGTCATGACCGGTTGTGGGCTCTCGAGCCACGAGGCAGAGACAGGCTCGCCAGCATCGGCGTTGTCGAGCACCGAGCCGGATTCGAGGGCAGAGTGGAGTGCTCGGGTGATTCCAGCTGAACGAGCGATTTCACTCACCCGCACCAGCCCCAACCCAAAAGCATCGCAGCGGAGGTCAGGGACAACGCCCTCGCGTGCTTGAGAAGAGAAAGCTTCAGCGAGCGCCTGGATGGATAACCGTGCTCGGCGCAGGGGAGGGTGGGTTTTAGCTGGCGCGGTCATCCCGCAGGCGGTCTGTCTCGTCGTGCCACGCCACAACTTTTTCCGCCAGTGACTCGCGGTGTTTCGCGGCGTGGTGACCGCAGAAGAGCAGCTCCCCGCTGGCGAGGGTCACCCTCACATACGCTTGTGCGCCGCAGCTGTCGCACAGGTCTAGCGCACCCAGAGGAGCAGGGGTTTCGAGGTCTACTTCAGTGGTCTCTGGTGCTGCGTACGACATTCCATCTCCTCGTGCGTGTGTCGAGCTGTTGCCCTATTCCACCACGCCCAGCCGACAAACAACTGCCAGACTCTCCCAGTTTCGCCGACCGCGTATCACACTGCTTCGGCGATGCGAGGGGCCCATCGCGGTGGTGCGCAATAGGCTCAGGGACGACAACAGAGGGAGAAAAGAACTGTGGCAGCACCGGATTATTCCGCCCGGCACCTCACCGTTCTCGAGGGTCTCGAGGCGGTTCGGAAGCGCCCTGGAATGTATATCGGGTCAACCGACTCTCGCGGGTTGATGCATTGTCTGTGGGAACTCATCGATAACTCTGTTGACGAATCCGTAGCCGGCCACGGGACAGACATCACAGTGGAAATCTTTGGCGACGGAAGCGTTCAAGTCAGCGACCGAGGTCGCGGTGTCCCTGTCGACATCGAGCCCCGAACCGGTCTGACGGGCGTGGAGCTGGTCTTTACGAAACTCCACGCCGGAGGAAAATTTGGAGCCGGCTCGTACGCCGCCTCGGGTGGTCTCCACGGAGTGGGAGCTTCGGTGGTGAATGCGTTGTCGGAACGTCTTGACGTTGAGGTCGATCGCGATGGTCAGACGTGGGCCATGTCATTTCATCGGGGTGAGCCCGGTATCTTCAAGGACTCCCCGGAGGGTGTGTCGCCCAGCGCTCCCTTTGAGCCGTTCGTGGAGGGAAGTGAACTTCGCACCGTAGGAAAAGTAAAGAAGGGTGTCACAGGAACCCGCGTTCGTTTCTGGCCCGACCCGCAGATTTTTGGAAAGAACGCGTCCTTTGTCCCGGCAGAGCTCACGGAGCGGGCTCGTCAAACAGCGTTTCTGGTTCCTGGTCTCTCGATCCATTTGGACGATCACACCTCGGGTGACTCCGCGAGGACAACGTTCTCGGCGGCCGGTGGGTTGAGCGACTTTCTCGAGTTCCTTGCTCCCGACCAGCCCGTGGTGGGGCCATGGCATTTCTCCGGGGAGGGTGAGTTTGAGGAAACTGTTCCGGTTTTGGACGACACCGGCAAACTTGAATCCCGGGACGTTACGCGCACGGCCGCTGTCGACGTGGTGGTGCAGTGGGGCTCGGGTTACGACACTGTTCAAAAGAGCTTTGTTAACATCATCCAGACGCCCAAAGGTGGGACCCATCTTCAAGGATTTGACCAAGCGTTGGTGAAAACCCTGCGCGCAGAGATCGAGAAGAACGCTCGCAAGCTCAAACTTGGCAAAGATAAGGTCGAGAAAGATGACATTCTTGCGGGCCTCACCGCGATTATTGCGGTGCGGGTTCCTGAGCCTCAGTTTGAGGGCCAAACCAAGGAAGTCCTGGGCACGCCGGGAATCAAGTCGATTGTCGCCCAGGTGGTGTCTCAGGGCCTGAGCCAGAAGCTGTCGTCGTCGAAACGCGAAGACAAGGCTGCGGCAGGTGTGCTGCAGGAGAAAATCGTTGCGGAAATGAAGACTCGGGTTTCTGCCCGAGCTTTGAAGGAGACCCAGAGACGCAAGAACGCGCTCGAATCTTCCACCCTTCCCACCAAGTTGGTGGACTGTCGCAGCAAAGAAACAGAGAGCAGCGAGCTTTTCATCGTGGAGGGTGACTCTGCTCTGGGCACCGCGAAGCTTGCGAGAGATTCTGAGCATCAAGCGCTCTTACCTATCCGGGGAAAAATCTTGAATACGCAGAAGGCGTCGCTGCAGGACATGTTGGATAACGCCGAGTGCGCGGCAATCATTCAAGTCATTGGAGCTGGATCTGGCCGAACCTTCGATGTCAGTCAATCTCGTTACGGGAAAGTCATCATCATGTCTGATGCCGACGTGGACGGAGCCCACATTCGGACACTGTTGTTGACGTTGTTCTTTAGGTACATGCGCCCCCTCGTCGAGGAGGGCCGCGTCTACGCGGCTGTTCCTCCCCTCCACCGAGTCGTGGTCAATGGAAAAGGAAAAGCCGGAAAAGAGGTCATTTACACCTACTCGGAAGAAGAGCTTCGCGGGTTACTGAAGCAGCTCGGGAAAGAAGGGAAGACCTACCAAGAGCCCATTCAGCGCTACAAGGGCCTCGGTGAAATGGATGCCGACCAGCTCGCTGAAACCACCATGAATCGCGATAACAGGATGCTTCGGAGGGTTCGCGTCTCGGACGCGGAAAACGCCTCGCGTGTATTCGAACTCCTCATGGGGAATGACGTCGCACCGCGCAAAGACTTCATCACGCAAGGATCCGGGCTCGCCTCCGAGCGTATCGACGCCTAAGCGAGCTGTTCGCCGAGATAGCTAATCGCACCTTCGACGGGACTTCCCGAGGCATCGCGCTTGGCGGTTTCCTCGGGCAGCTGCACAGCCTGGCCCCTAGGACCCATGGCGAGAGGTTGATATCCCACGAATGCGCCCACCAGTGTGTCTTCACCCTTGAGGAAGGCGTGAGCGCGAACACCCGAAGTGGCTCTACCTTTCGGGGGAAAATCGACGAGGGGAGTCTTCTTGGCTCTCACTGATTCTGTTCCGGGCAACACTTCCGAGGACCCAGACAGTGTCACCACCATCGCCTGATCTCTCTCCACCGAAGCCATCGTCAGCACACTGTGCCCCTCGGGCACGGTCATGCCCTGCATACCCGCGGCCTGCAGCCCTTGAGGCCGTACCGCGCTCGCCGGGAAATTCAGGAGAGATCCCGCAGAGGTAATCCACACCAGATGGTGGTCATCCGGAGCAACCGCTGCTCCCACCAGTGAATCGCCGTCCTTGAGAGATATGAGGGCATGTGTGGCCCGTTCGGGAAGATCAGCCAGGCTCAGGCGCTTCACGACCCCTCTCTTTGTGCCGAGCGCAATCGTGGGGCCATCTTCGAGGTTAACGACGGTGAGGATTTTTCCGTCCGCCGCACTGAGACCCAGATAGGACTTGAGGGCTGTGCCCTTGGAAAGCTTGGGAGCTGGCGAATCGAGGATGGGCAAGTCCATAGGACTGAAAACGTGGAGAACTCCAGCGCTGGTGATGGCACCGAGCGAACCCCGGACCCGAGTTTTCACCACAGCGTGAAGAGCGTCATGGGTTGAGCGTTTCGGTGCTACTGGCTCATTCTCACCAAAATCAACCCGACCGGCCATACCGGAGGCAGACACCACCACATGGCAGGGGCTATCCGCAATTTCCAAGCTGTCGGGGGCTTTGGTTGACCGGGTCACGGCGGGGGCTGCGCCGGCGAGGATAGTTCGCCGCGGAGTCCCAAAAGTCTCTTTGGTCTGCTCGAGCTCGGACTTCACGGTGGAGCGAATAAGGGCCGGATCCGCGAGTAACGCTTCGAGGGAGGCAATTTCAGCTGCGAGCTCGTCGCGCTCGGTCTCGAGTTCGATGCGGGAGAACTTGGTCAATCTCCGAAGGCGCAGTTCCAAGATGTAGTGGGTTTGTTCGTCAGAGAGGTCAAAGACCTCTTTCAACCGGCGTCCCGCCGCGGGAGCATCATCTGATCCCCGAATGACCTGTATCACCTCATCGATGTCCAAGATGGCAATGAGCAGCCCTTCCACCAGGTGCAGGCGCTGCTTGCGCTGCCCGAGTCGATAGCTCGAGCGACGTGTAATGACCTGAATGCGGTGATCGATGTAGACCTGGAGAAGCGGCTGGAGTCCGAGTGTCTGGGGCTGACCATCGACGAGTGCGACTGAGTTAATCGAGAAACTCTCCTCCAGTGGGGTGAGACGGTAGAGCTCCTGGAGCACCGCGTCGGGGTTGAAGCCACTCTTGATACCAATCACGAGGCGCAGGCCGTGGTGTCGGTCCGTGAGATCAGTGACATCGCTAATTCCCGCGAGCTTCTTGGCGTTTACCGCGTCCTTGATCTTTTCGATGACCCGCTCTGGCCCTACCAGATAGGGAAGCTCCGTGACAACGAGACCGGTTCGCCGGGGCCCGACATTCTCGATGCTGACCGTTGCCCGAGTTTTAAAGCTTCCTTTACCCGTCTCGTACGCCTCGCGGATGCCGTCGAGGCCGACAATGGTTCCACCGGAGGGGAGATCGGGGCCGGGGACAAAAGCCATGAGCTCATCCAGGGTGGCATCCGGGTTGTCCACGAGGTGGCATGCGGCATCGATGACCTCGCCCATGTTGTGCGGAGCCATGTTCGTGGCCATGCCCACCGCAATTCCGCTGGCACCGTTGACCAAAAGGTTCGGGAAACCAGAGGGAAGAACACTGGGCTGTGTGAGTTGATTGTCGTAGTTGGGGACAAAATCGACCACGTCCTCGCCGAGGTCGCGCACCATTTCCATCGCTTCGGGACGCAAGCGAGCTTCGGTATAGCGGGCCGCCGCGGGTCCGTCGTCGAGAGATCCGAAATTCCCATGTCCGTCCACCATGGGCACTCGCATGCTGAAGGGCTGCGCGAGGCGAACGAGTGCGTCATAAATGGCGCTATCGCCGTGGGGATGAAGCTTCCCCATGACATCACCGACCACCCGCGCCGATTTCACGTGACCTTTTTCTGGGGTGAGGCCCATCTGGGACATTTGATAGACGATGCGACGCTGGACTGGCTTCAAACCATCTCTCGCGTCAGGCAGTGCCCGAGAGTAGATCACCGAATAGGCATACTCGAGGAAGGAGCCCTCCATTTCGTCGGTCAGTTCGACGTCGATGATGCGTTCGGCGGGCGGGGAACCAGAGCCCTGGTCAGTGAGAGCAGTCATAGGATGGCGCCTATGGTACTGCCCGGGACCGACGCGACCGTAAGGCTTGCCGATGTCCTCACCAGTTGCTGGTCCGCACTCCGTGCTGAAGACAACGCCCTCTCCCTCGCGCCGGTATCGAAAGCCGCGGTCCTCGTTGTTGATGGCATGGGCGCCCACAATCTCAGGGCCAGGAAAGGTCACGCCAGGTGGCTGAGTGAGAATTGGTCGAGGCGGGACATAGTGGGCGATTCGGGTTTTCCCTCGACCACGGCGTCGGCTCTTGCCTCCCTCACGACAGGCTGTGGTCCTGGGGAGCACGGAATCGTCGGATACACAGTCAGGGACCCCCGTTCAGGGGCGCTCATCAACCACCTCAAGGAGTGGGAACCTCACGTCGACCCCGACCTGTGGCAACGCCGCGAGACGGTCTTTGAAAAGGCGGGCTCAGCAGGGGTTCCTTCTCTTTCCATGGGGGAGCGGCGATTCACTGGCACAGGGTTCACGCGTGCAGTCTGGCGGGGGTCACACTTTGTGGGCACTGAATCACTCGAGGAGCAGTTTGTCCGGCTGCGCGAGTTTTTTGACGAGAATGACCGGGCTTTGGCTTATCTCTACTGGCCAGCGCTGGATCGAACCGGTCACTCCTCTGGAGTGGAATCAGAAGCGTGGATCAGACGCCTTGAAGACCTCGACCAACAACTTCGATCCCTCGAGTCCGTACTTAGGCCAGACGAAGGGCTCGTCATCACCTCAGATCACGGCATGGTCGACGTTCGCGATGAGGGCAAACTCTTGGTGCCAGAAGGGTCACCGCTGTTGGCCTCGGTGGCTGCCTGGGGCGGTGAACCCCGTGTCGCGCAGTTATACCTCGAGGAGGGAGTGGATCCGGACCCTGTTGCCACACGCTGGCTGGATGAGGTGGGACAGGATGCAACCGTGCTCACGAAGGAAGCTGCTCTGGCGCAGGGACTGTGGGGAGAAATGGGTGACGATGTTGCCCGTCGTGTGGGGGATGTCATCGTGATGGCTGTGGCGGAGCGAGCCTTTTATCGTTCAGAGGTCGCCTCTGCGCAGTCCATGAAGATGGTGGGCCAACACGGTTCGATAACGCCCGCAGAGCGAGAAATTCCGGTCATCCCTCTGGGGGCTTGGACTTAGGCGGGGTCGTCGTCGCTTCGCGCACCAAACACGATATCGTCCCAGCTGGGCATCTCGGGGCGCTTCTTCTTTGGTGGGGTCGGTTCAGGATCGTCATCATCCGGGGAGGGCGATCCGCCGATCGGAGTAACGGGAGCATCCGTAGAGTCGTCGTCCACGAGTCGAATTCCGCCCGTGGCGGGGTGGGCGCTCCGGGAGCCCTCATCAACTCCAGGTGCCGGCTCGCGCTCTCCGCGCTTACGTCGCAGGGCTTCCAATAAATCTGCAGTGTCAGCCATACGTCCCTCGTCCTCTTGGCGGCCATACGGCACGGGCTCCAACAAGGGTCCGGTTTCGCCCAAATCTGAGGACTCAAAGATTTCTGAGTCGAACCGGTCTGGTTCAGGCTCCGTTTCTGCTGTTGCTACAGCGCTCAATTTGGGAATCAAGGTTGTCGGCATGGGTTCGTGACGGGAGAGCACGGAGGCATCCTCATTGAGAGGTTCCAGAACGTGTTTTCTTTGGTGGAAGGTCCACCGCGCTGAGTGTTCTACGTCCCCTTCCTGGAAAGTGAGCTCAATCAGCCAGCCAGTCTCTTCTTTCCACGCGCTCCACTTCTCACCGGAGGCAGATATTTCCTCCAAGCGCTCTCGAATGGACGCGCCAAAGGTTGTTTCGTCACCACTTCTCGTCGTGACCGATACAGCGAGGGCCTGGTCAACGATGAAGTTACGCTCGGCGATTACTGCACCTTCGAACTTCTCGATGTAGGACACCTCTTCGCCAGTGAGGTCCGCCACCTGTTGGGCAGTGAGTCCGCGACGGATGTGGGCTTGAATGTCTTTGGGGCTGACCCGGTGTGCGGTGGAATCTGACCCGGAGCGTTGGCGCAAAGCATCGCGAAGTGCCTCATTGATCTCGACAAAGAAGCGCTGGCCATCCTCGGATACCAAGACAAGCGTGTCATTTTCGACTCCGACGAGCGTAAGTGTGGTCATGGTCCCTGCTCCGTCTTCTGTGCTGGTGCCTTTAGCTTGGCACGCTAGAAGCACAGTTTTCAGAATTTTCCCGGGTGTGGCGTCGGGATATGTCGGGGCTTCGGGTTACTCTGTAGCGCGGTTGTGGGTTGCGGTTTGCGGTTTACCTCACTTATCGGGCAAACTATCGCCGACTTTTCCTACCACCCCAGCGCAAAGGGAGTGATTGAGCACGATGGCCACCGATTACGACGCCCCTCGTAAGACCGAAGAGGACACCGAATCTATTCAGGCGTTGCAGGAGCGCGTTCCTGACAAACTCTCCGGAGTCGTCGACGCCGAGGACGCGGACAACCTTGGTTCCTTAGAACTTGCCGGGCAAGATCTTGCCAATGTTGAGCTTGATGTTGTCGTCCTGCCTCCCCAGGCTGACGAGTTCACCTGTGTGGAGTGTTTCTTGGTGAAGCACCGCTCCCAAGTCGACCACGAGACCAAACTGGGCTCCGTGTGCCAGGAGTGCTCCCGCTAACTGTCTGAGAGTGCGGCAAGCAGCGCCTCAGGGTTTTTACTGGAGATGAGCCAGTAGGGCGTGGGGTCCTCGGGATCGCTGACCTCGATTTTCACGACCGGGTCAATCCATGGTCGAAGGCTCAGCCAGGCCAGCCCATGGGCCCCGGGTCCCCTCTCGTGTCGAGCCTCCAGGCCTCGAAAAGCCTGCGCCTGGCCCCAGAACTCCCTCTCCAAGTACGCTGTGCCGACCCGCAACCCCTCTTCGGTGACGGCGATCACGGGAGAGAACACCCAGAGAACGGCAACTGAGGAAATCCACAGGGCAAAACCGGAGATGACCCCCACGAAGACGTTGAGGGGAAGAAAAATGAGCACTGTGGCAGGCACAACGAGCCCGAGTGCCACGATCATCCACCAACTGGGGGAGAGGCGCTCGCGATAGAGAATCACACCTCTATTGCACCACGTATACCCTGGGGGAATGACTGACGAGCTCACACCAGAGGTGCTGTTTACCGGTGTTGAGCCGACCTATGCCCACCCCGGTGATGCCGGAGCTGATTTGCGGGCACAGCAGCCGCATGTCCTGGAACCGGGACAGCGAGTCCTTGTTCCCACCGGCACCCACATCGCCCTTCCACCCGGTTATGTGGCCTATGTGATGCCTCGCAGCGGGCTTGCGCTTCGACACGGAATAGGACTGGTGAACGCGCCCGGTGTCATTGACGCGGGTTATCGCGGAGAAATATCGGTCGTCATGATCAACCACGACCCGGCTGAGGCCTTTAGCATTGAGCCTGGTGATCGGATAGCACAGCTCGTGATCTCGCCTGTGGCGCGAGCTCACTTCCAGCGTGTGGAAGCGCTCCCCGGGAGCGAGAGAGACACCGGCGGCTTTGGGTCCACGGGAACCCAGGAAGGACACGCGTGAGCGACACAGCGACAAGCCTCCCGGGCGGTAACGAGGAGTACCCGAAGTCAGGACCCGTTGATCGAGAAATCAACGGGCCGCTCGACGAGAGCGAAGCGGGAGCCATTCGACCCTCTGTTGACCTCGGCGCATTGCGGATTGAGCCTAAGCGAGGCATGCAGCTTCGACTCGAGATAGACAAAAACAACAACCGAGTGATTGCGGTCACCCTCGAACACGACGGATCCACCGTTCAGCTCCAACCGTTCGCTGCTCCACGCTCCAGTGGTCTATGGCACGGTATCCGCGCCCAAATCATGGACCAGGTCCGCAAACAAGGCGGAACAATCAGTGAGGTGGAAGGTCCCTTCGGCCCGGAAGTCCACGCCCAAGTCCCCGTTCAAACGGGAGGGTCCTTCGGGTCGCGCAATGTTCGCTTCCTCGGAATCGATGGGCCCCGGTGGTTCCTTCGCGCCGTTATCGGCGGACCTGCTGCGACCAATCCCGAAGCCGCAGAGATTATTCACACCATGATTCGACGCGTCGTCGTGGTGAGAGGAAAGACTCCACTTCCACCCCGAGACCTGTTGCCACTTCGTGTCCCTCCCACCGGCAACGATCAAGCGCCAGGTGGCACTGCCTAATGGCTGAAGCCACACCCGACAAGTCGCTCACCGGTGAGTTGGGCAGTGGCCTCGGTGCCCTGGCGCCGGGGGAGACCCCCACCGTGGAGGCGCTCTGGAGCGCCGTAGGAAAAACCCGGGGTTTGATTGAGTCGGTAGGCCCGGGGCTGGGGTTCCTCATCACCTACACCCTGACCGGTGACGTACTGCCGTCCGTTTCAGCCCCGGTCGCGCTGTCGGTGCTGTTCATCGTGGTCCGAGTGTTTCAGCGAACAGCTCTCCTGCCTGCGCTCGCTGGACTGGGTGGAATTGCTGCTTCCGCGGGGATCGCACTGTGGTCGGGACGGGCGGAAGATAATTTTCTCCTTGGCTTCGGGGCGAATGCTGTGTGGTTGGCACTCCTTCTTGGCTCGCTTGTGGTGAGGCGCCCACTGCTCGGGTATCTCGCCGGTTCACTCGCAGGTGACCGGAACTGGAGGGACCAAGCGGGGACTCGTCATGTGGCATACGTCACCACGTGGTTATGGGCTGCGCTCTTTGCGCTTCGTTTGGCCATTCAAGTGCCGATGTATCTATCCGCCTCAATTACCGCTCTTGCAGCCACAAAACTCATCATGGGCTTGCCCCTCTACGCGGCGTGGCTGTGGGTGACGTGGTTGCTCTATCGCGCTGTGTATGGCTCCGCGGCGAAACAGTCGCGGTGATAGTATTTATCTTGACGTAAAGATAGTTTCCGGGCAGGTAACAGGAGATCGCGTGGGTTCACTCAACAGTTTTCAGGCTCAAGACACCCTTCAGGTGGGGGACCGTAGTTACGAAATTTTCCGTACCGACGCGGTAGAGGGTCACGCGACCCTTCCGTTTTCCCTCAAAGTTCTGCTGGAAAACCTGCTGCGCACCGAAGACGGCGCCAACATCACCCGGGAGCAAATCGAAGCTCTCGGTGGGTGGGACGAAAACGCCGAGCCTTCGACTGAAATTCAGTTCACCCCTGCGCGGGTCGTTCTTCAAGACTTCACTGGTGTGCCCTGCATTGTGGACCTCGCCACTATGCGAGAAGCAATCGTCGACCTCGGTGGCGATCCGTCCAAGGTCAACCCTCTCTCGCCCGCTGAGCTCGTCATCGATCACTCGGTGATCGCGGATCTTTTTGGTCAGCCCGATTCGTTTGAGCGCAACGTCGATATTGAATACGAGCGCAACGGGGAGCGTTATCAGTTCCTCCGTTGGGGTCAGACTGCCTTCAATAACTTCAAAGTGGTCCCGCCTGGAACGGGAATTGTCCACCAGGTCAACATCGAGAACCTGGCGAAAGTCACCTACACCAAAGACATCGACGGGGCTACCCAGGCCTTCCCTGACACCTGCGTCGGAACCGACTCGCACACCACCATGGTGAACGGCCTCGGAGTGCTCGGTTGGGGAGTGGGAGGCATCGAGGCGGAGGCGGCCATGTTGGGCCAGCCTGTGTCCATGCTGATTCCCCGGGTGGTGGGCTTCAAGCTCACCGGCTCCATTCCCACCGGCGTTACCGCCACCGACGTGGTGTTGACGATCACCCAGATGCTCCGTGAGCACGGGGTTGTCGGAAAATTCGTCGAATTCTACGGTGCAGGTGTCACCCAGGTCCCCTTGGCCAACAGAGCCACAATCGGCAATATGAGCCCAGAGTTTGGCTCCACTGCTGCAATTTTCCCCGTCGACCAGGTCACCCTGGACTACTTGGCTCTTACCGGTCGAACACCTGAACAAATCGCTCTCGTCGAGGCATACTGCAAAGCTCAAGGGCTCTGGCATGACCCCAGCGTGGAGCCTCGCTACTCCGAATACATGGAGCTCGACCTCGCCACCGTGGTGCCCAGTATTGCCGGTCCCCGCCGCCCCCAGGATCGGATCGAGCTCGACCACGCCAAGGACCAGTTCCACAAAGACTTGGAGAACTTCCTGTCTTCAGAAACTGCGCGCTCCGAGGTCTCGGTCACTCGCGGAGAGGACACCTTCGATCTTGGCAACGGCGCAGTGACGATCGCTGCAATCACGTCTTGCACCAACACCTCTAACCCTTCGGTGATGCTGGCTGCCGGTCTACTGGCCAGAAACGCCGCGCAGAAGGGGCTGAAGTCGAAGCCGTGGGTCAAAACAACCCTGGCTCCTGGCTCCAAAGTGGTGACTGACTATTACGAAAAAGCCGGACTCATGGACGATCTCGAAGCCCTGGGCTTCTATCTCGTCGGCTATGGCTGCACCACCTGTATCGGAAACTCGGGACCCTTGGATGAGGAAATCTCTCAAGCCGTCAATGACCACGACCTCGCGGTCACCGCGGTGCTCTCGGGGAACAGAAACTTCGAAGGTCGCATTAACCCCGACGTGAAAATGAATTACCTGGCGAGTCCTCCGCTGGTCATTGCCTACGCTCTGGCTGGAACGATGGACTTTGACTTCGACGCCCAGCCTCTGGGTCAAGATTCCGAAGGCCACGATGTCTATTTGAAAGATATTTGGCCCGATGCCACCGAAGTGCAGTCCACGATTGACTCTTCCATCGACACGGACATGTTCACCAAGCAATACAAGACAGTCTTCGATGGGGATGAGCGCTGGAAGTCCCTGCCTACACCCACCGGGGACACCTTCGAATGGGATGGTCAGTCGACCTATGTTCGGAAACCCCCGTACTTCGAAGGCATGACTCTTCAGCCAGCACCGGTCACCGACATTTCCGGAGCTAGGGTTCTTGCCCTCCTCGGAGATTCGGTCACGACAGATCACATCTCGCCCGCGGGTTCGATCAAGGCGGATTCGCCTGCCGGCCGCTATCTGAGCGAGCACGGAATCGACAGACTTGACTTCAATTCCTACGGGTCACGGCGCGGTAACCACGAGGTCATGATTCGAGGCACTTTCGCCAACATCCGGTTGAAGAACCTGCTCCTCAATGGCGTGGAGGGCGGTTTCACCCGCGATTTCACCACCGCCTCGGGCGACCAGGCCTTCATCTATGACGCTGCGGAGAACTATCGCGAAGCGGGGGTTCCGCTCGTGATCCTCGCGGGTAAAGAGTACGGTTCGGGGTCCTCGCGAGACTGGGCGGCGAAGGGGACGAATCTCCTCGGTGTTCGCGCCGTCATCGCGGAAAGCTTCGAGCGTATTCACCGCTCCAACCTGATTGGTATGGGAGTTGTTCCGCTCCAGTTCCCCGCGGGTCAAAATGCCTCCTCGTTGGGTCTCGATGGGACTGAAATCTTCAGCGTTGAGGGCATCACCGCCCTTAATGACGGGGAGACCCCCGCAACACTCAAGGTTGTGGCTACGCCGAGTGAGCACTCCGCATCGGGTCGTGAACCGGTGAGTTTTGACGCCATCGTGCGGATTGACACCCCAGCGGAAGCTGACTACTACCGCAACGGAGGAATCCTCCAGTATGTGTTGAGGTCACTGCTCTAAGGACCGAGTTCGTTGTCTGATGGGGTCCATCAGACAACACCTCCTAGAGTGTAGGTATGTCTGTTCTCGACACGATTCAGTCTCCTGCGGACCTGAAGAAACTCTCGGGGGCTGAACTAGACCAGCTCGCGAGCGAGATTAGAACCTTCCTCATTGAGGAGGTCTCCAGGACCGGAGGGCACCTAGGACCCAATCTCGGTGTTGTCGAGCTGACTATCGCCCTGCACCGTGTTTTTGACTCTCCGCGGGATCCCTTCATCTGGGACACCGGGCACCAGTCCTATGTGCACAAGATCCTCACCGGGAGGAAAGACTTTTCGGCTCTTCGACAAAAGGGTGGACTTGCCGGCTATCCCCAGCGCAGTGAGTCCCCCCACGACATTGTCGAGAGCTCCCACGCGTCGAGCTCGCTGAGTTGGGCCGAGGGCATTTCGCGTGCCTTTCAGATGCAACACGAAGACGACAGGTTTGTCATCGCAGTCGTCGGTGACGGCTCCCTCACCGGTGGAATGACGTGGGAAGCGCTCAACAACATCTCCCACGACAACGAGCGCAACCTCATCATCGTGGTGAACGATAATGGTCGCTCCTATGCCCCGACCATCGGAGGAATGGCGCGATTCCTCTCGGACGTGCGCTCACGCGCCTCCTACCGCGCGTTCAAGAGCGGTACCGAGCGATTCTTCTCACTTTTTGGGTACCCGGGTAAAGCGCTCTATCGAGGGATTCGGGGCGGAACCAGGGGGTTCCTGGCTCGTTTTGCCAACAACGAGGATCTCTATTCGAACCTCGATATCAAGTATTTGGGGCCGGTTGACGGTCACAACATCGAGGACGTCGAGCGGGCACTCCAGCAGGCGAAGGATCGCAGTGCTCCCGTCATCGTCCACGTCATCACCGAGAAGGGTCGAGGTTACGCACCGGCTCGTAATGACGAGGCCGACCAGTTCCACGCTGTGGGGCAGATCGATCCCCTCACCGGGGAAGCAACTGAATCTTCAGATGCTCCCTCCTGGACCGGCGTGTTTTCCCAAGAGCTCGTCAGTTTGGCCGAGAAGAACGAACGGCTTGTGGGTATTACGGCCGCGATGTTGCGCCCGACGGGTCTCCACCAGATGGCGCAAAAGTTCCCCGGTCGGGTTTTGGATGTGGGTATTGCGGAGCAGCACGCGGTGGCCAGCGCTGCCGGGCTTGCCTACGGAGGCATGCACCCCGTTGTTGCGGTGTATGCGACGTTCATGAACCGAGCCTTTGACCAGGTGCTGATGGATGTTGCCCTCCACAACGCAGGGGTGACTTTCGTGTTGGACCGTGCAGGGGTGACAGGTCCGGATGGCCCCAGTCACCACGGAATGTGGGATCTCTCCATCTTGCAGGTTGTGCCGCGCATCAGGATTGCAGCACCGCGTGATGCGAAACGCCTCCGGGAGGAGCTCGCCGAAGCCGTCGCCATCGATGATGCGCCCACGGTTATTCGCTTCCCTAAAGGGTCCGTGTCGCCCGAAATCCAGGCGGTCAGGAGAACCGACGACGGTGTTGATGTGATGGCTGAGGCCGCTCACAAAGACGTCCTTATTGTGGCGGTGGGACCGATGGTTCACATGGCAATGGAGGTGCGGGAGAGACTCTCGGCGCAGGGAATTGGTGCGACCGTGGTCGACCCGAGGTGGGTTGTTCCTGTCGCTCCCAGCATCATTGATTTAGCCCGAGACCACCGCATTGTGGTCAGTATTGAGGATGGGATACGAGTCGGGGGAGTAGGGACCAGAATCCGACAGGAGCTCCGCGCAGCGGGCGTGGACACCGCCGTCGACGAGATTGGTTTGCCCGATGAGTTCCTCGATCATGCATCCCGTGGAGAGATTCTCGAAGAAGCGGGGCTTTCCTCACAACACATCGCCAGGAACTTGGTTGCTCAAGTACTCGGTATGAAAGTTCCGGTGGCGAGGCCACTTCCCGACGAGCCAGGCTCGGACTCCAGCGTCTCGGAATCTACTGATGTCGAGGAAGCGACCTAACTGACGCCCTTAATCGGGGGAGTGTGGAAGGTCTTTCCTCGCGCTTTTTCGCTCGCCCCCACCCGATCGAGAAATGGCGTGAGACCTCCCATGTGGAAGGGCCAGCCCGCTCCCAGAATCATGGCCACGTCAATGTCCTCGGGACCCGCGACGACGCCCTCATCGAGCATGCGCCACACCTCGTCTGCAAGTCCGTCGTGCACCCTGGCGCGGAGCTCCTCAGCGGTGTAACCGGGGCCTTCGCCGATAAGGTCACGGGCAAACGTGCTCACCCCGGTGATCTTCTTCTTGGCATCACGGTCGTAGATTCGTCCGTGACCGACCAGCTTCGTGAGCGCCTCACTGGCAAAGAAGCGCTCGGGGAAAGCGTTGTGGTGGGTATCGAGCACGTGAGCTCCCACCTGCAGTCCCACCAGCTCAAGCAGGGCGAACGGCCCCATCGGAAGACCTAAAGGCGCCACAGACTCGTCCACGACCTCATACGGAGTACCCGCCTCAATAGCGTGCATAGCTTCGCCGAGGAGTTTCGCCAGCAATCTATTGACCACAAATCCGGTGGTGTCCGCCGTGACAATGGCGGTCTTGCGAAGCTTATTGACCAAGGCAACACCCGTCGCGAGGGCGGCATCAGAGGACTTGTCCGCCTTGACGACCTCCACCAGAGGCATAACGGCTACGGGGTTGAAAAAGTGGATGCCCACCATGCGCTCAGGATGCTTCAGCACCGAGGCGATCTCACCGATGGACAGCGACGAGGTATTGGACGCCACAATAGCCTCCGGCGAGACGTGCTTTTCCAGCTCCTGAAACACCTCGCGCTTGACACCGATTTCTTCGAACACCGCCTCTATGACGAGGTCGCAGTCCGCGAAATCAGCCATCGAGGTTGTTCCGTGGATCAAACCTCGCAGTTTGTTCGCGGTGTCGCTGTGGAGGCGCCCCTTCTCGAGCAGAGTCTTGATCTCGCCCTCCATCCATGCTGTCGCATCGGCGACCCTCTCTTCCGAGATGTCACTGATGACGACAGGAACTTCGAGGCGTCGCAGGATCTGGAACGCAAATTGCCGTGCCATCAGTCCACCGCCGACGACCCCGACCTTGGTGATGGGTAGGGCATGCTCCTTATCGGGGGCACCGGGGGTGATCTTCGCGCGCTTTTGGGTCAGCATGAACGCATAGACACTCGCTCGGAACTGGTCACCTGCGATGAGCTCCGCCAGCACGTCATCTTCTGCTGCGAAACCCGCCGCCTTCGTGGAGGACTTTGCTCCGGCGAGAAGGTCGAGTGCAGCGTAGGGGGACTTCGCGACTGTTCCGATGCGCTCGCGCAGCATCTTCCGTGCTGTGTTGACCGCCAGGGGCCACACGGTGTTGCGCTCGAGCGCACCAGGCTGGTGCGGCCTCTTGACTTTCCTGGTACCCGCCACAACCTCATCGGCAAAAGCGAGGGAGTCTTCGAGGAATCGTGCGGCGGGGAACATCGCGTCGGCGATGCCAAGCTTCAGAGCCTGTTCGGGTTTGAGTGTCCGGTTCATTTTGAGCGGGTTTTCCACCATGACCGTGAGAGCGTTCTTGATGCCGACAAGGTTGGGCAACAGCCACGCTCCACCCCAGCCGGGAATCAACCCGAGAAACACCTCCGGAAGAGCTAGGGCTGCGGCGCTCTGCGACACGGTGCGATAGTCCGCGTTCAAGGCCACCTCAAGCCCACCACCGAGTGCGAGACCGTTGATGAAACAGAACGAGGGAACACCCATTTCTCCCAGGAGCCCCAGTGTTTGGTGGCCAAGCTTCACCATGAGCACACCAGTGGCGCGATCAGGAATATCTCCGACCTTCGACAGGTCAGCACCCGCGGCAAGAATGAAAGGACTCCCCGTGATGGCGACAGCCTGGATGGTTCCCTCTGCGGCTTCCTTCTGAAGCCCCCACAGTGTTTCGCGAAGCTCGACCAGACCCTGGGGGCCCAGAGTGTTCGGTCTGGTGTGATCTTTCCCGTTATCGAGGGTGACCAGGGCCAGGGTCCCACCGGCTTTCGACAGGGGCACGTAGCGGACGTAGCTGTGGGTAACAACTTCGTCCTTCGCGTGCGCCAACAGCGGTGCAACATCCAAAGAGTCGTATTGTGCGACGGCGCTTTTTGCCATTTACTTCGCTCCTGTGTAGTGCGGGTTTTCCCAAATCACGCTTCCGCCCTGACCGAGGCCCACACACATGGCGGTAAGTCCGTAGCGCACCTCGGGGTGCATTTCGAACTGGCGAGCAAGCTGAATCATGAGTCGCACGCCCGACGCGGCGAGCGGGTGGCCGAGCGCTATTGCTCCACCCCACGGGTTCACTCGGGGGTCCTCATCATCAATCCCAAAATGGTCGAGCAGGCTCAACACCTGAACAGCGAAAGCCTCGTTGAGCTCGAACAGCCCAATATCGTCGATGCTCAATCCAGCTTTAGCCAAGGCTTTCTCGGTGGAAGGGATAGGCCCAATACCCATGACTTCTGGTTCCACGCCGGCAAAACCAAAGGACACCATCCGCATTTTCGCCCCCAGGCCCAACTCGCGAGCGACTTCTTCTGAGGCCAGTGCTGAGACGGTGGCCCCATCGGTCAGCGGTGAGGCATTGCCCGCGGTGACCTTACCGTGTGGTCTAAAAGGGGTCTTCAAATCGGCCAGGGCTTCCATAGTCGTGGTGGGCCTGCGACCCTCATCTTCGGTGGCCAATCCGTAGCCCTCGTCGCTGGGGAGCGCGACGGGAATCAGATCTGGCTGGATGTGGCCAGCCTGGTAAGCGGCCTCCACTTTGTGCTGGGAGAGCATTCCAAAGCGGTCGGCACGTTCCTTAGTCAGTGCGGGAAACCTGTCGTGTAGACGCTCAGCGGTGATTCCCATGTTGAGCGCATCAGGGCTCACCAGCTTCTCGGCCAGGAAGCGGGGGTTGGGATCAATATCCCGGCCCAGGGGGTGCCGTCCCATGTGCTCCACACCACCCGCGAGCGCGATGTCATACGCACCAGCCGCAATCCCGCCGGCGAGTGTGGTGACCGCTGTCATGGCCCCCGCACACATGCGGTCGATAGCAAAACCCGGGACGGAAAGCGGAAGCCCTGCCAAGATCGCGGCAGTCCGACCCAGGGTGAGCCCCTGGTCGCCCTCCTGGGTGGTCGCAGCTATGGCAACGTCATCGATGCGCTCGGGCGGGATAGCGGGGTTCCGCTCCAACAACCCGATGATTGCCGACACGATGAGGTCATCAGCTCGTGTCTTCCAGTACATACCCTTTTCACCCGCACGCCCAAACGGAGTACGGACACCATCGACAAAGACAACCGGGTTTCCCTGCATCACAAACCTTCCACTTGGTCCTCCCATGCTAGAAGCCTGGGCGCTGGTTTTCGACCTCGTCGGTGGGCTCTACGATTCCTCAGCCGTTGCAGGGTTCTCGCTTTGGTGGGCATCCACAAAGGCCCGTGCCAGGGGGCCGGACACCAGAGCAATTTGCCAGGGCCTGGCTCCCTTTTCCCTAAGGAAAGCAGAAATAGCTTCCGTTGTGGCGGGCACGGGTGGCTCCCAGCACAGCCGCCGCAGATAGTCCGGAGTGAGAAGGTTCTCAGCCGGGATGTCATGCTCTTCAGACAGTGAGGCCACGACATCCCGTGCCGCGGCGATGCGCTTGGCGGCTTCAGGGTTTCGATCAGCCCACACTCGAGGCGGTGGTGGGCCCTCGGAGGGGGCTCTGGTCTCGGGGAGGTCCTCGGTGGTTCGTCCTCGCTCGATGGCGTTCCACCAGCGCGGAAGCTCAGTGCGACTCGCGCGACCATGGAACTCCTTGAGTCCTGCGAGCTCGCGTTTTGACGACGGGTTGGCGACCACCGCTGCCACGAGCGCCCGGTCCGGCACTAAACGCCCCGGCGCCTTGTCCGTCGACTGTGCGAGGTCTTCCCTGGCCTCCCACAGCTCCCGAGCAATAGCTAGTGCCCGAGAGCCTCTGATCTGGTGGAGGCCAGAAAGCCGGCGCCACGGCTCCGTTTTGGGAGCGGGTGGAGAAAGAGAGAGCTGGGCCTGGAACTCCTCCTGGGCGAGATCCCATTTGCCAGAATCGGTCAGGATACGGGCTATCTCGTCTCGAATCCGGGGTAACAGCTCGACATCGAGGGCAGCGTAGGTCAGCCATTCCTCGGGCAGAGGTCGTGTCGACCAATCAGCCGCAGAATGTTCCTTGGCCAAAGCCATGCCCAGAACATCTTCGACAACTCCTTGCAAGCCAACCTTAGGAAGGCCTGCCAGCCGTGCACCCAATTCAGTATCGAAAAGCGTCTGGGGTTCGACACCGACCTCCCTCAGGCAGGCGAGGTCTTGGTGAGCGGCATGGATGATCCATTCGTGATCGCCCAAGGTGGTGGTGATGTCTGCCAGACTCCCGATCGCCAGAGGATCTATCAGGTAGTTCGCTGAACCGGTGCGATACACCTGGACGAGATACGCACGGGACGAGTATCGGAAACCACTCGCTCGTTCGGCATCCACCGCCATCGGTCCACTGGCAGCAAGAAGATCGTCGAGTGCGTGATGGAAAGCACTGAGTGTGTCCACCAACACGATGGGGGCCTGGGGTGCAGCTGCGGGAAGTGCAGGAGCTTCCTGGGTCTCCTCGGTCATGAGGTGGCGCGCTTGGGGGGAAGCGTCGCGACACCTTCGTGAGTGGGAGGGAAGCCTGCCAACATGCACACGAATTCGCCCCAGGCTTCCAGGTGTGGGCCGATGACTGCGCTTCTCGGGCTCCAGGAGGCTCGCACCTCGACCTGTGCTCCCGAGCCTTGGTCCTCCATCTCCCCAAACCCCGTTGACACGACAGACGTGGTGGTACCGGCAGCGTGGAAATAGTCCGCCTGCGAAGAGTCGAGGGCGTCAATGAGCCATGACCAGGCGACATTCGGGAGGAACTCATCTTGCCCCATCAACGGCTCGATGGGAGCCTGGGCAAAGACCACCATGCGAAACGCTGACTCCCAGGCTTCGGGAACGCTCGGGTCATAGAGGAATACGAGTCGACCGGTTCCGTATTCGTTGTCGGAACTGGCGTGCTGAGGCTCAACGTCGGCAGCCCACGCGCGCTGAAACGGTGCGAGACCCTCAGGTGCTGCGGTCTCAAAAACCCGGAGTTCTTGCCTCAACGTGGCGCTCTCGGCGGAGGCAAGAGCATCCACGAAGTCCTGTGGAGCGCCAGAAAGGGTGGCATCGCTGCTCATGTCACCAGGATACGAAGACCCGTCAATTCACCGAGGGGGGCGCGCCGCGGCGGGTGCCACGTGACGGTAGTACAGCATCTTGTCGTCATCGGTCAGAAGAGACCGTAATTCCCACTCCTCGAGCGAGGTGGGCCACCACGGAGGCACCCCCTGGTGGTGATCTCGTGGGGGAGGCGTCGTGGATATCAGGAGTTCGGTGGTGAGCGGAGCACAGTACTCCCAGGTCTTCTGGCCTCCCTCAATAAGGATCTGTCCGCCATCGACACGAGTCCGCACGGCGTCGACGAGTTCCTCCACGGGGGTCTCTGGGTTCCACAACAGGGGTTCCCACGGCACTTCTCCCAGCGCTTCACCGAGGTGCGCATGGTGTTCGGCGGGGGTGGCAACAATCAGACGTTCTCCGGGAGCATGCCTGCTTCGAAGCTGGTGGCCGCGAAGGTCACCGCTCGCGCTCAGCACAATGAGGGGGGTGTGTCGGGGTAGCGGCACGACCTCGCGACGGATCGTCGAAGCACCGACGATGACAGCGTCGGCGTCTTCACGCAGTGCGGCCAGGAGGGCGCGATCTGCGCCGCGGGAGAGCTGGGTGGACGTGCCGTCGGGGCTGACCGTGTCGCCCGCGGAAGTGGTGACCATAATGGCTCGAACGGTGGAATCGCTATCCGGTCGATACATCTCGACAAGAGCCCGATGCGACTGTGGGTCGTCTAGGTGAAAGACCTCTGGCGGAGGTGGAATGACGCGATAGAGGTTCACGCGGTCGAGCCAGAAGCTTCGAGTGTCTCTTCGACTTGGCGTTTGATCCGCCAGAGCATTCCGGACATTCCCCTCAGTCGCAACATGCTGACCGCGTTCTGGAGTCCGAGTTGAAGGGGGAAATCGGGCGGAACTGCGAGAACCTGATCGGGGGTCATGCCGTGGAGGCCCTGAACGAGAATCGACGCGAAGCCTCGCGTAGTGGGAGCCTCCTCAGGCGCGCTCGCGTGGACGGTCACGGCATCGGGCTGGGTGTCGACGGTAATGAAGACCGGTGATTGGCATTCTTCGACGCGCTCCCACGCATCGGGATCGACCAGACCTTCTGGAACTACGGGCAGAGAGTCGGAGAATTCCAACAACAGTTGAAGGCGGTCGGGAACGCTCAGAGCGAGGAAATCCTCTCGAATCGCCTGGAGCGACGGGGGGAGCGCTGCGTCGGACATACCGATGACCTAGGGAGCCTCACCCGGTTGGTCGCCGGTGACGATGGGGACGCGCACCGCAGAACCCCACTCGGTCCACGAGCCGTCGTAGTTCTTGACGTTGTCGAAGCCCAACAGATACTTCATTACAAACCACGTGTGGCTCGAGCGCTCACCGATGCGGCAGTAGGTAATGACGTCGTCACCTGGTGCGAAACCCTGTTTCGTGAGGTAAACCTCGACCAGATCACGATGAGGTTTGAAGCGACCATCGTCCTGAGCCGCCATAGCCCACGGAACGCTCCTGGCGGTCGGGATGTGCCCGCCACGCAGGGCGCCCTCCTCGGGGTATGCAGGCATGTGGGTGCGCTCGCCGGAATACTCTTCAGGACTCCGCACATCAATGAGGGGCTTGCCCAAGTGGGCTAGGACATCTTCTTTGAAGGCTCGGATGTCATCATCCCTTCGCTCCACCACGGGATACTCCGACGGTGTTGCCACCGGAACCTCTTTGGTGAGCTCTCGGCCCTCCGCGATCCACGCATCGCGTCCTCCGTTGAGTAGGCGGACGTCAGCGTGACCAAACAACGTAAACACCCACAGGGTGTACGCGGCCCACCAGTTGCTCTTATCGCCATAGATCACGATGGTGTCCTCACGCCTAATGCCCTTGCGCGACATGAGCGCGGCGAAGGCGTCACCATCGAGGTAGTCGCGGACGACCGGGTCGTTGAGCTCGGTGTGCCAGTCGATCTTGACAGCACCAGGAATGTGACCCGTGTCATAGAGCAAGACGTCCTCGTTCGACTCGAGAACGACCAGGCCATCTTCGCCCGAGTGTTCCTCCAGCCACGCGGTCGTGACGAGACGCTCAGGGTGCGCGTAGTCCGCGAGTTCGGGGGAGGGGTCGGTAGGAAAAGACACGGTACTCCTTTGGGTGCGATGAGAGCTTCGGGGTATCCCCGATACGCTGGGTCTAGTCTTCCACCGCACCCTGAACACTATCGGGGAAAACTAAGAAATGAGTCAGGTCTCGGTGCCCATCACCTCACTACTCGAGCGTCACCCGGTGATGTCCATTGACGCCATGCTGGCGCACTTTGTGCCACCACCTCAGTTCGCGTCAGCGAGCCTCGACTCTTATGTGCCAGACCCGGCTTATCCCTCTCAAGCTGAAGCGGTGAGTAGAGCACGAGCCTTCGTCAGCGAACAGCCATCCTCTAGTCGTGGGTGGTTTAAGTCGGCTGCAAAAGCACCTGCGTCGTCCGCTAAGCCGGGGCTCTACCTGGATGGCGGCTTCGGGGTGGGTAAAACCCACCTGCTGGCGGCGATCTGGCATCTCACGCCAGGTCGCACCTACTACGGAACGTTCATTGAGTTCACCGCACTGGTGGGAGCACTCGGCTACCGGGGGGCGGTGGACCACCTCAAGGGCGCAGCGCTACTCGCTATCGACGAGTTTGAGCTTGATGATCCCGGCGACACCATGGTGATGTCGAGGTTGCTGGGTGAGCTGGTGTCATCCGGAACGCGACTCGCCGCCACCTCCAATACGCCGCCGGCAGCGCTTGGTGAGGGTCGTTTTGCGGCGGAAGACTTCCTTCGCGAGATCACCTCGCTGGCTGACAAGTTTGAGACAGTCCGGATCGACGGTGAGGACTATCGAAAGCGAGATTTTGAGGGTCACGCCCACGTCTTTCAGCCAGACGAGTGTGACGCCGGGGTCTCGGCACTCGAGGGCGAGGTGGCGGTCGATGGCTTTGGTGATGTCATCAACCACTTGGCGACCATTCACCCGAGCCGGTTTGTGGGGCTCGTCGAAGGGCTCCAGGCGGTGTCCTGGCGTGATGTCTACCAGTTGCATAATCAAGCCCAGGCCTTGCGATTGGTGGCACTCGTCGATCGCCTCTACGACGCGGGAGTTCCCATCCTGGCTACCGGTCTTCCCCTCGATGAGGTGTTCGACGACACGATGCTCAATGGTGGGTATCGCAAGAAATACTTGCGGGCGCCCTCGCGCATGATTGCGCTCACTCGACTCGGGGTAAGCCCTCAGGGGACACAGTGAGAGCGGAATTACACTAGAGGTATCCCCTCACCCCTAGGAGTCCTCCGCTATGGCCGGTTCACCCCTGTCCACCTCAGGTCGCGAGCGCTACCTGGAGTCGCTGTGGATTGAACGCATCCTTCAGCGGGAGACCGCCGGTGGTCTCATCATCGTGGGGGCCGCTTTCCTCGCGGTCATTCTGGCGAACTCACCTCTCGGGGATTCTTACTTCGGTTTGCGAGACACCTATGTGTCCCTGGGCTTCGCCGACTACGTCTGGAAGATCAGTGTTGGCCACTTGACCGCGGATGGTTTGTTGGCGGTGTTCTTCTTCCTCGTCGGGCTCGAGCTCAAGCGCGAATTTGTCTCCGGTGAGCTGCGAGACCCACGCAAAGCGGTGGTGCCGGTGGTGGCAGCTGTGGGAGGTGTGATCGTTCCTGCCTCGCTCTACCTCTTCATCACGCAGTCATTTGGAGTAGCGGAGGCCGCCAGAGGGTGGGCAATCCCGATTGCCACCGATATAGCGTTTGCGCTCGCAGTCCTCGCACTCGTGGGAACGTGGCTTCCGCTGGCTCTTCGGACGTTCCTGCTTACCCTCGCGGTGGTGGATGACCTCATCGGTATCACCGTGATCGCGGTCTTTTACACCGAAGAAGTGGTGCTCTCGAATTTGTTCCTGTCCCTTATCTTCGTGGCCATTTATGGTTTCTTCGCTCAGCGCTACCGCGAGTTCTTCCACGTGCGAGAGGGTGCGGCCTGGGTGATCCTTTTCCCGATTGGGCTCATCGCCTGGTTCTTTATGTATAGCTCCGGTGTTCACGCGACTATCGCCGGTGTTCTTCTGGGAGTTATGGTCCCGGTGCTGCGCTCCAAGAGGGAGAGGCTTGCGAATCCCGACTCCGAGGACCCCGGCTTGGCCGAAGTGTTTGAGCACCGTTTCCGTGCACTCTCGGCTGGGATTGCGGTTCCCCTCTTCGCGTTCTTCGCCGCGGGAGTGAGCTTTGGGTCAGGGATTGAGGAATTTGTCTCACTCCTTGCCTCACCCGTGTCGGTGGCGATTATCGCCTCACTCGTGGTGGGCAAGAGCGTGGGGGTGTTCATCACCACGTTCCTGGTCACCAGGATTCCTGGAGTGTCTCTTCCCCAGGGAATGGCGTGGATCGACCTTTTCGCTGTCGCCCTGTTAGCAGGAATTGGTTTCACTGTGTCCCTCCTGATTGGTGAACTCAGTTTCGGGCTCGGGACTGTTCTCGGTGACGAGGCAAAGATCGGA
>JBMUEW010000001.1:0-106857 GCA_049460875.1 Pontimonas sp. | reverse complement strand
TCGCGCCTGAAACTGGGGGTCAAGGGGTCGCAGGTTCAAATCCTGTCAGCCCGACGTTTAGCCTTTTGCTCTTACCAGGGCATCGGGATGTCCCGAATAGGGACTGCATCATCGGGAATTGCCGGCAAGGGATTCTGGCCAGCTCTTACGCATAACCACTTGAGGTTGGTGGGGCTATCAGGGGTGCAGCGCCAGGTTCGCATAACACCTGTTCCGACCTGAATCACGGTGCCGGGACCAACATCGACGACATCGTCATCCAGCGCCATTTGCCCTGTGCCCTCGAGAAAAATATAGACCTCGTCAATCTCCGAGTGGCTGTGCCAATAACCCGCCTCTTCGCCCGGCTCATAGGACGTCGCTGACACCCCAATGACGTCCCCTCCCAACTCGTGGTCGACTACCCGTCGACCATCACGAGTAGTTTCTGGAACAAATCCTCCGTAATGGTCCCTCCACGAGGAAAGGGGACCAATCTCGGTAATGGTGTAGTTACTCATGACCCTCGAGCGTAGCCGTCGACTCTGCTGGTGGCTTTATCGGACTCGTCCATGCCCACCACATCAGCGGGATTTGGAGCGGAAGCCGCAACCACGCAATGACTGCCGTGGTGGGATCCTGGGAGGAAAGAGAATCTATCGCAAACCACCAGTTTGCCGGCCAAATTGCCAGCAGAACCAGCACTGTGAAGAGCGGTGCGAGACGGTGTTTCATGAGCAGCCCGGCAACAGCCACTAGCTCGGCGACGCCCGAGAGGTACACAAGTTCTCGTGACAGTGGAAGCCACGGTGGCATGAGCCAGAGGAATGATGTCGGAGAAATCAGGTGCCACACCCCACTGAGCGCAAAAGCGCCGATGACGATCCAGCTCCCCAGGCTACGCTTCATGCTCCGAAGCCTACGTCGTTGGCGTCCCCATACACTGGGGCGATGTCAGATCCGATCGATAAGCGAGCGAGGGCTTGGCGCATTGTGGGCTGGGTCATCGCGGCACTCGCTGTTGTTATCGTGGCCGGTCCGCAGATAATCGACCTCTTCGGCGAGTAGAGGCGCGTCCCGAGATGGGGTTTCGTTACGCTCCCATCAGAGAGCACACTCGCTCTCTCGAAAGGTAGTTCCGCATGACCAGGGTTGTTGGCACTGTGCTCAATGGCCTGAGGGGTTTTCTTATCGGGCTTGCGGAGATTGTTCCGGGAGTAAGTGGCGGAACAGTTGCGCTGATTGTAGGGGCCTATCAAACCCTAATTCGCTCGGCCTCGAGTCTGGTTCATGCACTCATCGCGGGCCTCCGCTTCGATCCCGCCGCGGTGCGGGTTTCGTGGCGAGAGGTCTCGTGGCCGATTGTTCTGCCCGTGGGGTTAGGAATGGTGACAGGAATCTTCGTGGGCGCGTGGCTTCTGGAGCCCGTGTTGGAGGACTATCCGGTCTTGACCAGAGCTGTATTCGCTGGTCTGATTCTTGCGTCATTGTGGGTGCCTATCCAGATGGTGGGTTCAAGGTGGACACCAGCCTTGGCGCTTGTCGCCCTGGCCAGTGCCACGGCGGTGTTCCTCGCACTAGGTCTTCCGGGCGCTTCGCTTCCTAGTGCTTCACTTTTCTGGGTCGCGCCGGCAGCCGCACTTGCTGTGTGCGCTTTAGTCCTCCCAGGAGTGTCAGGCTCATACCTCCTGTTAACACTGGGCATGTATGAACCGACACTGTCCGCTGTCAATGATCGTGATGTTGCCTACCTCGCCGTGTTTGTTCTGGGCGCACTTCTGGGATTGGGTGTGTTCGTGAGAGGTCTGCAGTGGTTGTTGGCGAACCATTTCGCCATCACCCTGGCGATCATGACCGGCCTCATGCTGGGTTCTCTGCGTGCGCTATGGCCATGGCAGGGTCCAGCGGGTGAGTTGCGTGCTCCCGGTGACGATGTCGCAATGGTGGCACTACTGGCCGCGGCAGGCTTTCTGGCGGTGGTGGGCATGATTGTTACGCAGCGCGCTCTCGCTCGATCAGGATCTGAAGGTTCTAACTCTTAGACTTTCGCCATGAACTTTCCGCGCTGGGCGCTCGTCACCGGCGCAAGTAGCGGACTCGGTGTCGAATACGTTCGCTCCCTCGCCCGCTCTGGCCACAACATCGTGCTGGTCGCTAGGGACGGTGACCGATTGCGGTCAGTTGCTGGACGGGTAGCGGAAGAATTCGGAGTGTCCGTCGAGGTGCTCGTTGCTGACCTTCATAATCCCTCCGATGTGGCCCAGGTCGGAGACCGACTGGGTGATACTCGACGCCCGGTTCGGGTTCTCATCAACAACGCTGGCTACGGCATTGCCGGCAATCTGGCGGAAAGCGACCTTTCGGCGGAACGGAACCATCTCGCCATCCATGTAACTGCCCCGCTGGAACTCACGAAGGCTGCCCTGCCGGGAATGCTCGAGCGCGGCGAGGGACGCATTGTGTTTGTCTCGAGTGTGGCTGGTTACTTGGCGAGGGGCTCATACTCCGCAAATAAAGCATGGGGTCTGAGCATGGCCCGTTCGCTCAATGCGACCTACAAGGCTCGGGGCGTCCACGTCAGCGCGGTGGCACCGGGCTTTACGCGCACAGAGTTTCACCAGCGCATGCGGATGGACATCAGCGCATTCCCGGGGTTTTTGTGGTTGAGCGCACCGTATGTGGTGGACCGCTCCCTCAGGGCGGTCGAATCCGGCCGCGCAGTCACCATTCCAAGCCTGCGATACAAAGCACTGGTGGCTATTGCGGCGCTTCTCCCGAAGCGCGTGCACCAGGCGGGGTCTTAGGCGGAGACGAGCTCAGCGTCGTCTTTGAGGGATGCCTTCCAGGCGACGAGTTTCTGGACGGTGGGGCTTGGATCCTGTGCCAACTCCTCCATCGCGTCCTCGGGGACGTAATAATTCACGGCAACAAAGGCGCGCACATTTTCCGACGAGTCTCGCGCCAGCATCCGAAGAACATCGCACGGCGTTGTCTGGTTGCGAGCAAGGCAACTCCTTACCCCTTCGTCGGGGTCTTTCGCCAACTTTTCGTAGACCGAGAGAGGTGCGTGGTAGGACAGCGCTGCGCTCTCCCGAATCTTGGGGTTGGGGTCCTCGGACATCGAGACAATTCTCTTCACCTTGGATTCGGTTATTTCTGGCGAGAGAAAGGACGCCACGGGGTCATCGCCAAGTCCCGCTACGCGAGCCTCGTCCAGTTGCGACTTCATCGCGGTGGTGTTGAAACGAATGCACGACATTCCCTCAGGGTAAACCCAGAGACCACCACACGCTCGCAACAAGGGCCGAGTGGCGCTGTGAAGTCCCTGATAATTCACCTTTCACTTCTACACTGAGCGCATGGTCGAGGAGCAGGTCGTCAGCCCAAAGGTCTGGACACTCGCGAACGCTGTCAGCGTTGTGCGACTGATGGCCATCCCCGTTTTTCTCTGGCTGGTCATTCAAGATCGCCTACTTCCGGCCTTCGTTCTCTTGGTTGTTGCTGTGTTGACGGATTTTGTCGACGGCATGATTGCGCGGCGCATGAACGAGATCACCCGCTTAGGACAGTTTCTGGATCCCTTCGCCGACCGCCTCTTTATTGCCGCCACCGTCATCGCCCTGGCCATTCAGGACGTAGTGCCGTGGTGGTTTGTTGTCCTCGTCATGCTGCGTGACGCACTGCTGGGCATTGGCGGATTAGTCATGCGACCCTATGGCGCAGGAACCCTTCCAGTGAAGTGGTGGGGGAAGGTCGCCACCTTCGGTCTTCTTTTTGTCCTACCGCTGTTTTTATTGAGCATGATGCTCGGCGAATATGTCTCAGTTGCGGTGGGTGAGGTGCTCATGATGGTCGCGTGGCCCATCGCCATCATCACTGTTGTCCTCTATTGGGTGGTGGGTTTTTCCTACCTTTTCGATGCCATCGCGATTGCTCGGGAGGCGACTCGCGAGCAGGACAATTCTTGAGATAGGGTGAACTCGACCATCGAGGGAGTGGAATGAGCGAGACACCGACCGGCCCGGACAGCCCAGGAGCCCCCGACCCAACACAGAAGTTTGGCCCGGAGTTCCAGCAGAAGCTGCAAGGCCTCGAATCAGGTGTCTCTCTCGAAGAACAAGAAATCATCGCGGCCCTTCCCGCGGACTCGGCGCTACTTATTGTGCGTAAGGGTCCCAACGTGGGGGCGCGGTTTCTTTTGGACCAGGACTCGACCATTGCTGGACGACACCCGGACGCCGATATCTTTCTCGATGATGTGACGGTCTCGAGACGTCACGCCGAATTTGTCCGACACAGCGGCTCTTTTGAGGTAAAAGATATGGGCTCTCTCAATGGGACCTACTATGACGGTGTTCTGGTTGATCAGGCTCTCCTCCATGATGGTGCGGAGGTTCAAGTAGGCAAGTTTCGTATGACCTTCTACGCATCACGCTCCGAGCGGGATGCAGGAGGCTCGGCCTCGTGAGTGCGAGTGCCGCACGAAAGCCGGTTGCCGGTAGCGCTCGACCCGCGCTTCTGTCGATTGGACAGGTTCTCGCCAAACTCACCCCCGAGTTATCCGATCTCTCACCGTCGAAACTCCGATTCCTCGAAGACCGGGAGCTCGTCTCGCCGGGTCGCACCCCTGCCGGATACCGCACGTACTCTCCCGCAGATGTCGACAGGTTGCGTTTTGTGCTCACCGTTCAGCGCGATCACTATCTGCCGCTTCGGGTCATCAAGCAATACCTCGACGATGTCGATGAGGGTAAGAGCCCGGTTTTGCCCCACGCTGGCCCCGTGACGGGTGGCATTCCGGTTGTCGATTCTCAGCGACTGACTAAGCAGGAGCTTCTCGAGCACACGGGAGCCCTCGCCAGCGTTCTCGATGGAGCAATTTCGGCTGGTCTCATCGAACCCAAGCGCGTCTACTCTGAGCACGACGCGGTGGTGTTGAAGTCCATTGTTGACGCGTCAAAGTTTGGTCTGGAACCTCGACACCTTCGGGGGATGCGTCTCGCGGTCGATCGCGAAGTCGGATTGGTGTCGCAAGCTGTCGCAGCATCTCATGGCGGGAGCAAGAAAGTATCGAAAGAGGAGTTCCGTGAGAAAGGCCGGGAGCTCTCCGACATTCTTGGCACTCTGCGGCAGGTCCTTACTCGGGACGCCATCAACAAGCTAGAGTCTTAAGTCTTCCTCAGGCGACACGCCAGAGGGCAAGTGTGGTTGGTTAGCCAAGACTTTTTCCGGTTGCGGGTATCGTAATCGGGCACCCCTAAGGGTCAAGTTGAACATTAAGGTTAGGTGAGAGATGGCTTCGTCAGACAACACCAGTGAGCAGTATGCGAAAGACCTACTGTTCACCGATGGCCTGCCCATCATCGAAGAAGAGCAGGGCTACCGTGGTCACATTGCGGCGAGCGCTGCAGGAATCACCTACCGTCAGCTCGATTACTGGGCACGCACAGGCCTCGTGGAACCCACCGTGCAAAGCGCACATGGCTCGGGCTCGCAGCGCCTCTACGGGTTCCGGGACATCCTCGTTCTCAAGCTCGTCAAGCGACTGCTCGACACCGGGATTTCACTTCAGCAGATTCGTGTTGCCGTGGATCAGCTGAGGGCTGCGGGCATTACCGGTCTCGCCGAAACCACCCTGATGTCCGATGGCGCCAGCGTGTATCTGTGCACCTCGAACGATGAGGTTATTGACCTCGTCAGTCGCGGGCAGGGAGTGTTCGGCATTGCCGTGGGTAAAGTCCTGCGCGAGGTCGAATCATCACTCGTCTCGGTGGAAGCCACCAACGCGGGAATCGACCCCCGGGATGAGCTCGCCGCACGGCGGAATCAGCGCGCCAGCTAAGCCGGTTCCGGTGTAGCGAGCTGGACTGAGCGAATCACTCGATCCAGCACCAGGTCGAAGTTGATGGCCATTTCTTCTGCGCTTTCGCCTGGCCAAATGTGGAGCGGACTCGCAGCTCCCTGAGCCTGTTGCAGTGCGGCGCGCTCCGGTAGTTCTGGTTGGAGCACAAGGGCACCAAACATTTGCTTGAGCTCATCGATCCGGTACTGGTGTTCAATCGATTGAGGCCGAACCCGGTTCACGACGACTCCCAAGGGCTGCAGTCGAGGAGACACGCCGCGACGAAGCTCGTCGACCGCCCTAAAGGCCCGCTGAGTCGCCGCCACCGAGAACAATCCGGGCTCTGTCACCACTGCGACCCGGTCGCTCGCGGTCCAGGCCATGCGGGTGAGTCCATTCAAGGACGGCGGGCAGTCGATGAGGACAATGTCGTAGTCGTCCTCCACCGCCGCCAGAATCTCCTCCAGTCGCCAGATCTCTCGCTTGGTCAGACTCGGTGAGTCGAAGGCCATCGCGGAGGGGGACCCCAGCAAGACATCAACGGTGCCCTTGTGGCTTCTCGTCCAGCCGCTGGGAACAATGGCGTTTTTGACTTGCGAGGTGCGAGGGGAAGCCAGCAGGTGAGAGATATTGAGGTGTCGCCCCACGATGACATCCATGCCCGTGGACGCATCAGACTGAGGATCCATATCGACAACGAGAGTCCTCAAGCCTCTCGCAAAAGCGGCAGAGGCGAGCCCCAGAGTAACGGTGGTCTTCCCCACACCACCCTTGAGAGAGCTCACACTGATTACGCGCATCGTGGCTAGCTTAGCCTTGGCTAGGCTTGGGGCTGAGGACCTAGCCGAAGAGGTGTCGGTTGCTCGGAGAGGAGGCGCTCGATGGTCAGCAAGATTCTGGTTGCCAATCGCGGTGAGATTGCGATCAGAGCTTTCCGTGCTGCTGTGGAATTGGGCCTCAAAACTGTTGCCGTGTATCCCGTCGAGGATCGCTTCTCCTTGCACCGAATGAAAGCGGATGAGGCCTACCAGATTGGTGAACCAGGCCACCCGCTTCGGGCTTATCTCGACATCGACGAAATCATGCGGGTGGCAAAGCTGGCTGGCGCCGACGCTGTCTACCCGGGATATGGGTTTCTCAGTGAAAACCCTGATTTAGCGAGGGCCTGCGAAGAAGCGGGGATCGTCTTTGTGGGACCGCCCGCATCGGTCTTGGAAATGGCAGGAAATAAGGTCACCGCCAAAGAGCACGCCATTCGAGCCGGTGTCCCGGTTCTTGCCTCGAGCGAGGCGACCACCGATATCGATGCCCTCGTGACCGCCGCCGACGACATTGGTTTCCCCATCTTTGCAAAGGCCGTCGCGGGTGGAGGTGGACGGGGAATGCGCAGAGTGGACAACCCTGACGATCTCCGGCCTGCCCTCGAGGCCGCCATGCGCGAAGCGGAAACGGCGTTTGGCGATGGTCGCATGTTTGTCGAGCAGGCGGTGGTTCGACCCCGTCACATCGAAGTCCAAATTATGGCGGATAAGCAGGGCACCACATTGCATTTGTTTGAGCGTGACTGCTCGGTGCAGCGTCGCCACCAGAAAGTTATCGAGATAGCCCCAGCCCCGAACTTGGATCCGGAGCTCCGGCAGCGCATCCTGCGAGACGCGGTCGCTTTTGCTCAGTCCATTGGGTATGAAAACGCGGGAACAGTGGAGTTCTTAGTTGACACCGCAGGTGAGCGCGCGGGTCAACACGTCTTCATCGAGATGAACCCTCGGATTCAGGTCGAACACACCGTCACTGAGGAAGTCACTGATGTCGACCTTGTGCACACGCAAATACGGGTGGCCTCAGGTGAATCGCTCGAGTCGCTCGGTCTGAGTCAGGACGCGATTATGACGCGCGGCTTTGCGATGCAGTGTCGGATTACCACCGAGGACCCCGCCGCTGACTTCCGTCCTGACACGGGAAAAATTACGACATATCGTTCTCCTGGGGGTGCCGGAATCCGTCTTGATGGGGGAACGGTCAACCAAGGTGCGCAGATTTCTCCCTATTTCGACTCCATGCTCGCCAAAATGACGACACGGGGGAGGACCTTCGACATCGCAGTGTCTCGCGCAAGACGGGGTCTCGCGGAGTTCCGTATCCGTGGAGTCTCGACCAATATTCCGTTCTTGCAGGCAGTTGTCGATGATGCGGACTTCCTCGCCGGTGACGTGTCCACTTCCTTTATCGACGAGAGACCCCACCTCGTTCGCTCCCGTTCCAGCAAAGACCGGGGAACGAAGCTGCTCACGTGGATCGCGGATGTCACCGTCAACAAGCCGCACGGTGATGCGCCCTCAGTCGTCGAGCCCATCACCAAGCTGCCCCCAGTCGACGACACTCCACCCCCTCCTGGCTCCAAGCAGCGCTTGATGGAGCTTGGCCCTCAAGGCTTTGCTGAAGCCCTCCGCGCATCCACCGCCCTCGCCGTCACCGACACGACATTCCGGGATGCCCACCAATCGTTGCTCGCGACACGAGTTAGAACGAGGGACCTGGTGGATGTGTTGCCCGTTGTGGCGAAAACCACACCGGAGCTCCTCTCCATCGAGGCGTGGGGTGGCGCGACCTATGACGTAGCCCTGCGCTTCTTGGGCGAGGATCCGTGGGAGCGTCTTCACGCGTTGCGCGAGGGGCTCCCGAACGTCTGCATCCAAATGCTCCTCAGAGGTCGCAACACGGTCGGGTACACGCCTTATCCGACGGCGGTCACGGATGCATTCATCCAGGAGGCAACAGCGGGCGGCGTCGATATTTTCCGTATCTTCGATGCGCTCAACGATGTAACAAATATGCGCCCCGCAATCGACGCAGTTCTCGAAACGGGCACCGCGGTCGCGGAAGTGGGCTTGTGTTATTCGGGCAACCTTCTCGATCCCTCCGAAGACCTCTACACCCTGGATTACTACCTGCGGCTTGCTGATCAGATGGTGAGCGCAGGTGCACACATTCTTGCCATCAAAGACATGGCGGGACTGCTCCGGGCCGAAGCGGCTGCACAGCTCGTGTTGGCACTTCGTGAGCGATTCGACACCCCCGTTCACCTTCACACCCACGACACCGCGGGCGGGCAGCTCGCCACCCTTGTAGCCGCCAGCGCTGCGGGAGTTGATGCTGTCGATGCGGCCAATGCGGCGATGGCGGGCACCACGAGTCAACCCTCTTTGTCAGCTTTGGTGGCTGCCCTAGAAAACACCGAGCGAGACACGGGGTTGTCACTAGAGGCTGTATCAGCTCTCGAGCCCTATTGGGAGGCGGTCCGCAAGACCTATAAGCCTTTCGAATCAGGCTTGCCTGGTCCCACTGGTCGTGTATACCACCACGAGATTCCGGGCGGACAGCTCTCCAACCTTCGGCAGCAAGCCATCGCGCTGGGTCTCGCGGATCGGTTTGAGGACATCGAAGACTGGTATGCCCATGCGAATCGCATGCTCGGTCGTCCCACCAAGGTGACCCCCTCGAGCAAGGTGGTGGGTGACTTAGCGTTGCATCTAGTTGCGATGGATGTGGACCCCAAGGATTTTGAAGAAAACCCTGGTGCCTACGACATCCCAGACTCTGTGGTGGGCTTCATGGCGGGAGAGCTCGGTGATCTTCCGGGAGGCTGGCCCGAGCCTTTCCGATCGAAAATCCTGGAGGGTAAGACTCGAAAACCCCACATGACGGAGCTCACTCGCGAGCAAGAAGCCGCATTGGAGGTTCCCGGGCGAGAGCGTCAAGACATGCTCAACGAATTGCTTTTCCCCGCTCCGACGGCCGCGTATAAGGAAGTGGTGGAGTCCTTTGGAGATGTCTCCGTCATCAAGACTCGCGATTACCTGTACGGACTCCCGCTAGGCGAGGAGTCCGTGGTGGATATCGCGCCCGGGGTCAGCCTGTATGTATCCCTGGAGTCGATTTCGGAACCCGACGATCGCGGCATGCGTACCGTCGTCGCATCGCTGAATGGTCAAATGCGACCGATTAGCATTCGCGATCGATCAATCGAGGTTCAGGTCACCCAGGCTGAGAAGGCAGACCCAGGTAATTCACGGCATATCGCGGCTCCGTTTTCCGGCGTTGTGACAGTGTCCGCGGAGGTCGGTGAAGCCGTGTCTGAAGGTCAGGTTGTTGCCACGATCGAGGCTATGAAGATGGAGGCAGGCATTAGCACCTCGGTTTCCGGGACAGTCAAGCGGTGGGCGATTCCCAAGACTCAGCAGGTCGAGGCTGGGGACTTGATTCTAGAAATTGACTCAGATTGAAGCGAATTTTACTTCCTCTCCCAGCTATTAGAATCAGACTTCACCTGTCATCAGGCAGACAAGACGAGGGTTGTTGAATGGTCAAGAAATCAGACTCCACATCCGCTGCTGAAGAATCGTCCGAGGCGGAGGAGGTCTCTGTCGACGAAGAGACCGTGGATGCTGGTTCTTCTGAGGTTGCCGAGGGTGAGAGTCTGACGCTCGACGTTTCCCCTGTCGCGAATGACCTGTATCACCGTCGCGCTGAAGAGCGCGGGGAAGCCCCCGAGCCTGCTGCCATGCTGACAGATGATCGACTGATCGAAACGTCGGGCCGATACCGGGAAGTGCCTGAAGGGTTCTGGCAGCGGTTCCTCTACGAGATTTCGTTCCATCTCATCAATGTGGGAGATTCGAGAGCCGTCCGAGAGCGCAAAGCGATGGACCGCCGAATTTCTCACCCCTTCGATCAGGGAACGCGTTTTGTCCCAGTTCTCACCCGAAAAGGGGGAGTAGGAAAGACAACAGTCACCACACTGTTGGGAATGGCCTTGGCCGAAGTTCGTGACGATCGCGTGCTGGGTATCGACGCCAATCCTGACCGGGGAACTCTCGCCGAGCGAGTAGCCCGCTCCACCGGCGCCACCGTGAGAGATGTGGTGAATCTTGCGTCGGGCATTTCCTCCTTCACGGACTTTGCTGAGCTGGTGTCGAAGGATAAGACCCGTTTTCACGTGTTGGCCTCAGATACCGATCCCTTGCTCTCGGAAGCCTTTGATGAGGATGACTACAACGTCGTGGCGGACCAAGCTGCCCGGTTCTACTCCATTGTTCTGACCGACTGTGGAACGGGCGTGGTCCACTCGGTCATGCGACCCACACTCGAGCGCGCTGACGGACTGGTGGTTGTGTCCGGGGGGAGCGTGGACGAGGCGCGACTCGCGTCGGAGACCCTGACCTGGCTTGAAGCGAACGGCTATGGAGACCTCGTGAAGCGTGCGGTTGTCGCATTGAACACCGCGACCCAGGGAACCAATGTGGTCAAGCTGGATGAAATCGAGCAACACTTCCTTTCCCGCGTTCGAGATGTCGTGCGTATTCCTTACGATCCTTATCTAGCAGCGGGGTCGATTGTGGACTGGTCGCGCTTGAGCCCTTACACTCGCGAGTCCGCGCGTGAGCTCGCGGCCTTAGTGGTCGAGGGCGTAGCCGATGAGCCATCCTCTCGCTGATGGCCGAGCGGCCCATTCGACTTTTCGGTGACCCGATCTTGACGAGCCCCACGGATTCCGTGGATCTCTCTTCCCCGCGTTCGCAGGAACTCGTGACGGACCTCCTCGATACGGTGAAGCTTCCAGGGCGAGCCGGAGTGGCTGCCAACCAAATTGGTGTGGGTCTTCGCGCCTTTAGCTACAACATTGATGGCACCATCGGGTATCTGCTCAACCCCCGGCTTGTGAAGGTATGGGGTGAACCCGAGGAAATGTCCGAAGGGTGTCTATCGGTTCCGGGACTGACGTATCCGCGTCAGCGCTACCCCCATGCACTCGCCGAAGGATTCACCCTGGGGGGTGAACGGATTGAAGTCGAGGGGGAGGGTTTGATGGCTCAGGCCTTGCAACACGAACTCGATCACCTGGATGGAATTCTGTATTTCCAGGGACTCGAACCAGAACACAAGAAGCACGCCCTCAAAGCGATACGGGAATCAGATTGGTTTGGTGCCGCGTCCTAGTGACGGCCGAGCAAGTCGTGCAGAACGCTTAGACTTATCGGCTGTGGATACGCTGGGTCTAGACATTGGTGGCACGAAGATTGCGGGCGCCCGAGTCGATGAAGACGGAGTCGTTGTTGCTCAGGTCTCACGTCCCACCACACCCGAGAATCCCGAGGGAATTCTTGACGCCCTGGCTGAAATTTTTGATGAACTAGGCGGCCAAGAAACGCTCCCGAGCGTGGGGGTTGCTGTGGCAGCTTTTCTCAATGCCCCGCGCGATCGACTCTACTTTTCTCCCAACCTCGCTTGGCGCGATTTTCCCCTGGCCAGCGCGGTAGCGGACCGTCTGGGTGTGTCCGTCGTAGTCGAAAATGATGCCAACGCAGCGGGGTGGGGAGAGTTCCGTTTTGGTGCGGGCCGGGATGTGAGCTCGATGCTCATGCTCACTATCGGTACGGGGGTCGGAGGAGCCCTGGTTGATGATGGTCGATTAATTGTCGGCGGATTTGGCATGGCTGCCGAATTGGGCCACATCATTATTGAGCCCGGGGGACTGCTCTGTGGGTGTGGAAATAGAGGTTGTTTGGAGCAGTATGCCTCGGGCACCGCACTCATGAGGCAGGCGCGAGAACTTTTCGGGGATGATTCGCTCACCCAAGCCTCCCTGACGGAGCTTCTCAAGAGTGGCAATGCTGTGGCGCTCGGCGCACTCGAGTCAGTGGCGCGCGCACTCGGCCGAGGAATTACATCGCTCGTCGCGGTGACAGACCCTCAGCGCATTGTGATTGGGGGAGGAGTCGCGAGTGCTGGTGAGCTCCTTCTTGCTCCAATTCGAGCAAGTTTCGAAGAGACCTACGGAGCTAGTGACAAAAGACCCGTTGCGGATATCGCGGTGGCGACCATGGGTAATTCCGCTGGTGTGGTGGGTGCTGCGGATTTGGCTCGTGCGAAGAGCCAGCCTGGGGCCTAGTCTGGAAGCTTCACCGGGGAGGCTCAGATGTTTTATTGGTTGATGAAACATTGGGTCATTGGACCCTTGCTCACCACCGTTTTTCGGCCGTGGGTGACGGGGCTGGAGAACGTGCCCCGTACCGGACCCATCATCGTGGTGTGTAATCACCTGTCCTTTGTGGACTCGATTTTCCTTCCCCTCATGATTGATCGGCAGATGGCGTTTCTTGCAAAAAGTGATTACTTCACGGGGAAAGGACTCAAAGGATGGCTGGTCCGCTTCTTTATGACTTCAGCCGGACAACTTCCGATTGATCGCACCGGTGGCAAAGCATCCGAGGCCTCTCTCAACGCTGGACTTCAGATTCTTGCCGAAGGCGGTGTCTTAGCGATTTACCCAGAGGGAACCCGCAGTCCCGATGGACGTATGTATCGGGGTCGCACCGGAGTTGCTCGCATGATTTTGGAGGCTCACGTTCCGGTCATCCCTGCTGCTGTGATTGGAACTGAAAAGGTGATGCCACTGGGCTCCACTATCCCTAAAGTCCACAAGGTGGGTGTCGTGATTGGGAAGCCACTCGATTTCTCGCGTTTCGAGGGAATGGAGAGTGACCGTTTTGTTTTGCGCTCGATCACAGACGAAATCATCTACGAGATGAACAAGTTGAGTGAGCAGGAATACGTTGACGTCTATGCGTCGACCATCAGGAGCCAGAAAGCCTGAGAATTCGGCTCTCCTACGGCCTGAAGTAGGCTGTTCATCGGCGTCAAGAGAAATGGAAACCGTGGAGCACAACGAGCACGTCGTGGCCCCTGACCCACAGGTCATCGAGGGTCTCGACCATTGGAAAACTCTGCCGATTAAGCAGCAGCCAGAGTGGCCGGATCCGGCCGCGGCTGCCGCTGTGGTGGCAGAGCTTGCCACCGTGCCTCCACTGGTTTTTGCGGGTGAAGTAGACATTCTGCGTGACCGTCTCGCACGTGTCGCGCGGGGCGAAGCGTTCCTGCTTCAGGGAGGGGACTGCGCGGAGACGTTCGAGGGCGCAACAGCTGACAAGATTCGAAACCGAGTGAAGACCATCTTGCAGATGGCGGTGGTTCTGACCTATGGAGCCTCGTTGCCGATCGTGAAGATGGGTCGCATGGCCGGGCAGTTTGCCAAGCCTCGCTCGAATGACGACGAGACACGAGACGGCGTGACACTACCCGCGTACCGCGGCGACATCGTTAATGGCTACGAGTTCACGCCTGAGGCGAGAACTCCGGACCCGGCGAGGATGCTTCAGGGTTACCACACTGCGGCCTCGACGTTGAACCTGATACGCGCCTTCACCCAGGGTGGATTTGCTGATCTCCGGATGGTTCACAGTTGGAACAAAGGTTTTGCCGAGAACCCGGCGAACGCCCGGTATGAGGGCCTTGCCCGAGAAATCGATCGAGCGGTGAAGTTCATGGAAGCCGCTGGAGCTGATTTTGATGAGCTCAAGCGTGTTGAGTTTTACGCCAGCCACGAGGGTTTGCTCATGGAGTACGAGCGTGCCTTGACTCGTGTTGATTCTCGGACTGGTTTGCCCTACGTCACCTCGGGTCATTTCCTGTGGATTGGGGAGCGCACGCGAGATCTCGATGGTGCTCACGTGGACTTCTTCTCGCGGGTGCGAAACCCGATTGGTGTTAAGTTGGGCCCCTCGAGCACCCCCGAAACCCTCAAGAAACTTGCCGACCAACTTGACCCCGAGCGCGAGATGGGTCGCCTCACCTTCATCACAAGGATGGGCTCAAACGAGATTCGCTCGAAGCTACCACCCTTACTTAAGGCCTCCCAGGAGCTGGGCATCACTCCGCTGTGGGTATCCGACCCGATGCACGGTAATGGCATCACCACTCAGACCGGGTACAAGACCCGGAGATTTGATGATGTCGTCGACGAGGTGAAGGGCTTCTTCGAAGCTCACCGCGAGGTGGGTACTCACCCCGGCGGCATTCACGTGGAACTCACGGGAGATGATGTGACCGAGTGCTTGGGTGGCTCCCAGAACATCGATGAGTTGGGTCTGGAGACTCGGTACGAGTCTCTGTGTGATCCTCGCCTAAACCACCAGCAGTCTCTGGAGCTAGCCTTCTTGGTAGCAGAGGAACTGAGCCGGAGCTAGACGAAGCTTCTAATGATCACCAAGGTTCCCTTGGCGACTTCTTGACCTGAGCTCGGACTAAGGCTGGTGACACGCGCAAACGACCTATCCCAATCTGACTCGGGAAACTCGGAACGTACTTCCACCTCGAAGCCGAGGCCCTCAAGCACCTCTTTTGCATCAGCAATGGTTTCGCCGACAAGATCCGGAATCATGACCAGTTCGGGACCTCGGGACACAATCAACGTGAGAGTGTCGCCGGGACGAATGGTGGCACCTGCCGGGAGAGACACCTCAACAACGTAGCCCTCCGGCACGGTGTCAGAGAATGCGCCATCCCCGCCCACCACACCGTTCACCCCGACTGCATCCAGAGTTTCCCTTGCTTCGTCGACGGGTAAACCTGTGACGTCTGGCAGTGGCCCTGCTGAGAGCACGGCATTGAGAGTAGAGCCAGCGAGGACCTGTGATCCGGCGGCCAAGGTCTCGTTGTTCTCATCGACCAGTCTCAGAACCGAGCCCTCATCAACAAAGTCGTTGAACTCTTCCGACGTGGATCCCAGGATGAGGTTAACTTCCTGCAGAGCCAGTTCGACATCGGCGAGGCTTTGCCCCGAAATAGCGGGAACAGCGACCGGGTTGGGACCGAGCGACACGATGAGTCGGATTTCGGTTTGTTTCTCTACCTCCGCTCCCGCGGAGGGGTTAGTTCCTTTGACGGTTCCTTCGGGGAGGACAAGATCAAATTCCTCGAGGACTGTGTCTGCGACACTGAGTTCAGCTTCGACAAGGGTTGCCGTGGCCTCCAGGACCGAGCCGCCAGCAACGTCGGGAACAGTGACGAGAGCTCCCGGTCCGGTGAACCACCACCACGCTGCGGCACCTCCGCCACCGAGCACGAGAAGGAGCACGAGTGTTCCGAGAACTGCTAAGCCCCTCCCTCGAGGCGGTTTTCGCTCTCGCACCGGCTCCTGCGGGGGAGCCTCCGTGACCGTGACGCTCTGGGTGGGGGCTGGTTCCAGTCCTTCAAACACTGCGGATTTGGGATCCAACACTTCGGTGTCTTGGATATCCATCGGAGACATTCGTTGCGTCATCGCGATCGTCTGGTTGAGGTCCATCGTGGCCGTGGCGAGTGTTTCCGCCCCCAAGAGTTTCTCTATCTCGACAAGATGCTCTAGTACCGCTCTCGCGTGTGGGGGTCGCTCGTCGGCTGAGCGTCTAGTGCACCAATCGACGAGTTCGTCAAAGAGTGCGGGTATGGCCGGTTTCTTTGAACTCGGGGGAGGCACGATGTCGTTTTGATGCTGGTACGCAATGGTGACCGCTTGGTCACCCTGATAGGGCTGCGCGCCGGTGAGCATCTCGAACATCATGATGCCAAGCGCGTAAATGTCGCTGCGAAGGTCAGCCTCACCTCGGCTGATGAGTTCGGGGCTTAGATACGCAATTGTCCCGAGGAGGGCTTGCGATGTGGCGGTGTTGTGGGTGGAGGCTCGAGCAAGCCCAAAGTCAGCAATCTTGATGCGGCCGTCATCGGCTAAGAGGACATTCTCTGGTTTCAGGTCGCGGTGGACGATGCCTGCGGTGTGAGCCGCGTCTAGGCCTTGCAGGACTGCTCGAACAATGTCCACGGTCTGAGCGGGAGTGAGGGCGCCGAAATCCTGCAAGAGTTCTCTCAGCGTTATTCCTGGCAAATACTCCATCACGATGAAGGTAATGGGGCCATCTTGACCCTGGTCGAAGACGTTAACGATGTTGGGGTGGGCCAGACGCGCGGCCTGTCGCGCTTCTTGGATGAAGCGTTTCGTGAAGTCACCATCCTCAGCGAGGTGAGGGTGCATAATCTTGATCGCGACGGGTCGCTCGAGGCGCTGGTCCGTTGCCTCATACACCGTAGCCATTCCACCGCGGGCCACTCTGCGCTCGATGAGGTAGCGCTTGTCCACCAGCCTCCCGAGCAGGGGATCAGTCGGTGGAGTTTCCATTCTTGGGATTGTACGCAGGGCTGTGCGAGCCCTGCGGTTGCCACTCCATTAGGTCAATTCATAGAGCCAAGCCCAGGCGCTGGGTTCCCACTTCGCGTACGCGTTGGGGTAGGCCGAGATTTGAACGCGTTGGGCTGCTTCGGTCAGGGGCATCGACTCCCACCCCGAGATATCGAGCAGGCCTCGAGTCTTGCCTTTGTTCGGATTATTGGGTCCACCGAAGAAGAGTTTTGTCGCGTAGACGGGATCCATGATCTGTTCGACGGTGCCCCAGCCAGACGAGGGTCGTTGCTGGTAGAGACCGACCGAGTCACGGTCACCCCAGTTAATGTTGCGCAACGAGGACTCCTGCATCGCGGTCGCCAACGCAATGACAATGCCGTAGTCCGAAATGCCCATCTCGCGCCCCACGTTCACAATGATTTGAGCGTTGGTGCGTCTTTCGTCGTTCAACGGTGTGACACTGCCCGACACTGGCTGGCCCACAGACGAGGTGGGCTCGGCCTCTTCTTCGCTCTCCTCAGGTTCAGATTCGGCTGGTGTAGGAGTGGGTTCAGGCTCCGGTTCGCTAACAGGCTCGGGAGCAGCAACAGGCGTGACCTTCTTTTCTGCGACGACGGGAGCTTTAGGGGTGGGGACTTTCACGGTGATGAGTGCCGGTTTCTCGGCAATCTCAATGTCCGCAGCATCAAAGGCTGCCTCTTCGTCCGTAGTTTCTTCTGCGGCGCTCTCCGGGGCTGGATCGCTCGACATCACCTGGTCTGTTGACTCGGCCGAGGTCGGGATGATGGTGGGCGCTGTTGCTAACGCAGGCATGACGGAGGCATCTTCTCGCTCGACAACCGGAGCAGTGGTCCCGGGGATGCGGATCATTTGACCGGCGTAAATCGTGGCAGATTCTTCGAGACCATTCGCTTCGGTCAGCGCTGAGGTAGAAATTCCTAAACGGTCGGCAATCGTGCTCAGTGTCTCACCGTTTTGCACGAGGTAGGCGTTCCCCGCAACGCGCGCGGGAGAGGAAGCAGCTTTCTTTGTGGGCTCAGCGCTGAGTTTCAGCACCTGCCCGGGGTGGAGTAGAGCATTCCAGCTCAGACCGTTGAGGGTCAAGATTGCGGGTGTGGGGATTCCGAAAGTGTCAGCGATGGACGAGATGGTGTCGCCCTCGGCGACGACATACGTCGCGGGCAGGTCAGGTCGGACCGTGGAGAGGACCGAGTGAGCGACGGGCAGAAATGCTCCCGAGAGTCTTTCCCCGAATCCTGGCCGCTGGTCGTGGGCAACATCGGCCGCCCCATCACCCTCGTCGGCTTTCGTGTGTGACACGAGTCCGGGGGTCACGATTGCACCCGTGGCGAGGGTTCCTGACATGACGAAGGGGAGGGCCCCCATGAGACCGCGGGACAGGGCACCCGAGCCACCCTCGCACGTGTCGAAGGTCTCAACGCGCGGGGACAGCCCTCGAAACACCGAGTGCTCGAGAGTCTCCTCGGTGGTGTCAGGCGTTTCGTCCTGGTGGGTCATCTCTTCTATCGTTTCGTGGCGCGCCGTCGAAGCCCGTAGCGACGCTCCGTCCTACAACGCTGTCACAGGATGATACCTGCGTCAATCACTGTGGCGGATGTTACAGCAGTTAACGTGTTCGTAACATAAGACTTCCTGAATGGAGGGCTCTCTGTGCTGGCGTAGCGGCAGTCATCCGTGGGACCCTTGACACTGTGACAGGTTCCGCTGAATTCACGTGGCTGACAATTCCTGAGGTGTGTGAACGCCTCTCCTTGACCCCGGGGAAGGTTCATCGGCTCGTCGAAGACCGGGCTCTCTTGGGGCTCAAGCAAGACGGTGTCTTCCGTATTCCTGACATTTTTCTGGAAGGTCCAGCTCCGGTAGCAGACCTCAAAGGAACAGCCATCGTGCTCATTGATGGTGGCTTTTCTTCGGAGAGCGCTATCGAATGGCTGGTAGCCACCCACGAGGTTCTAGGAACGAGCCCTATTGAAGCGATTCGAGGAGGGCGCAAGACCGAGGTTCGCCGGCTCGCCCAAGCCCTCGCGCTTTAGGAGTTTCGCCGGGTCACAGCGTCGGCGAGTCGCTTCAGTTCAGCCCTGGCACCCTCGGTGATGTCAGCCGTGTCGAGGGCCTGCATTGCCGTGTTGGCGTAGTGCTCAATACTCGTCTCCACCTCTTCGAGGGCGCCCGTGTCGCGAAGCGTTGACTGCATGACCTCAATTTGTCCGGGGTCAAGGCTTCGATCTCCCAGGAGTTCGTTGAACACCCTTTTGGCACTCTCGGGCATCGAGGCCTCCGCCCTGGCAATCAAAACTGTCCGCTTTCCTTCGCGCAAATCATCTCCAGAGGGCTTTCCCGTGATTTCAGAGTCTCCAAACACCCCCAAGACATCGTCTCGGAGTTGGAAGGCGATTCCTAGCGGTAGGCCAAAGGCCGAGAGGTCGTCCAACTGATTCGGCTTGGCCCCTGCCAAGGATGCGCCAATGAGAAGGGGTGCCTCCATGCTGTACTTCGCTGACTTGTAGGTCACCACTCGGAGTGCCCGATCGAGTCGTTCGTCTTGGCCGTGATGGAGCCAGGCTGCCTCTTCATGGATATCGAGGTATTGCCCGAGGGTAACCTCCTGCCGCATGGTCGAAAACTGAGCTCTGGTGGCGAGGGCAACATCGGGGGACTGCTCTGCGAGTGCCGCGCCCAGGAGGTCATCGCTCCAAGCCAAGAGAAGGTCACCCAAGAGCAGTGCGGTCGATGTTCCAAAGTGGGGGGCGGAGCCTGTGTACGAGCGATCGACGTGGATGCGCTCGAATGCCCGATGCGCCGCTGGTAGGCCCCTGCGAGTGTCCGAGTTGTCCATGATGTCGTCGTGGACGAGCGCTGCGGCATGGAACACTTCGAGCGAGGTCGCAAGGTCGATGACGGGGGAGGCATCCTCGAGGGTCTCGATGCCGCCAAGTGGATCACTTGCGTCGGGTTGTTCAATCGAGCGCCATCCCCAGTAGCAAAACCGTGCCCTGAATCGCTTTCCGCTGCGCAACATACTGTTGGCATACGCAAGGATGTGATCCAAGTCGGGGGAGATAGTGGCCATGTCGTCAGACCGGGCTTCGAGGAACGACTGGATGCGGGAGTCCACAACATCGACCAGTTTGATCTGCGGTGACACGCACCTAGCCTATCCTCAGGAATTCTGCGTACACTCTGTATTTATTAGCCACGTGTGTGGGGAGGAATCAATGCCACTTTCTGAGCATGAGCAGCGCTTGCTTGAGGAAATGGAGCGCAACCTCTACAAGAACGAGGCTGACGTCGTCAATACGTCCGACTTTCGCCGGACTCCCAACTACACCGCAATTGCGGTCGGTGTACTGATGGGACTGGTCGGCATTGCGACCATGGTCGTGGGTGTCTCTCTCGACATCACCCTGGTTGGAGTTCTGGGCTTTGGAGTGCTCTTCGCGGGGGTCATGGTTGCTGTCGCCATTCCCGGCTCTTCGACGGACGGTGCGCCCTCCGGTCGCAGCGTGCCGAAGGCGAAGAGCCCGGCAGCTAGCTCTTCTTTCATGGATCGACTCAACGAACGGTGGGAGCGCAGAGAGCGCGGCGAAGGTCCTTAGACCCGCAGTGGAGGACTAACCCTCTTCCCTCCCTTCGACACAACCGGCCCAACAGGGCCGGTTTTTTGTTGCGAGGCCTGTAACGACGGGGATTTTCGCGGTGGAGCTGGTGCTCTGGCATTCGTAAAGAAAATGGTCATATGTGGTTGATATTGGAGCAAAGTGGAGTAAAGTGGGGAATACCTTCTGGTGGCCGGACAAGAAAGGGGGCGCACCATGTTCCTGGGTACTCACGCCCCCAAGCTCGACGACAAAGGTCGCGTCATCCTCCCTGCTCGGTTTCGCGATGAGCTCGCCAACGGTCTAGTTCTCACCCGAGGTCAAGAGCGTTGTATCTACGTCTTCACCGCCAAGGACTTTGACGAGCATGTTGAGCGTTTGCGCGAGGCACCGCTGACCTCTAAGGCGAGCCGTGACTTCTTGCGGTTGTTCCTCTCCGGAGCCTCTTCTGAAATTCCGGACAAGCAAAACCGGGTCACCATTCCGCCAGCTCTGCGTGACTACGCCGGACTGGAGCGCGAACTCACGGTGATTGGTGCGGGTAACCGAGCCGAGATTTGGTCCACCACTGCGTGGGATCAGTACTACACCGATCGAGAGCAAGCCTTCTCGGATACCGAAGAGGAGGTGATTCCCGGGCTGTTGTAGCCCTGAAGTCTGACTCCCCTCCGTGAGCCCTGTGTCACCTTCCCCGGTCCCAGGTCATCACACGGAAGGGAATCTGACTCCAGGGACACCGGAGAGACCATGATCGCCACCTACTCCCACATCCCCGTCCTCGCTCCTAGAGCACTCGAGCTCTTGTCTCCTTCTCTCGGCGGTGAGAACCCGCTCTTGGTGGACGCAACCCTGGGCCTTGGTGGCCACACCGAGATGTTTCTTGCATCCATTCCAGCCCTGAGGGTCCTGGGGATCGACAGAGATCCCGAAGCTCTCGAGCAATCACGCGAGCGCCTGGCTCCCTTTGGAGACCGAGTCATGTTTGCCCAATGCCGCTATGACGAGCTCGGAGGCGCCCTCGACGACTACCTTCCTGGCCTTGCGCCCCAGGCCATTCTGTTTGACCTGGGTGTTTCGTCGCTCCACCTCGACAAGGCTGAACGGGGCTTTTCCTACTCCCACGACGCACCGCTGGACATGCGGATGAACCCCCACGATGACACCAGTGCAGCGGACATTCTGCAGTCTTTCACCGAAGCTGACCTTGCTGATCTCTTCCACCGTTTAGGTGACGAGAAACTCTCCCAGCGATACGCCCGAGCCATTGTCGAACGCCGACTCCAAGCACCGATTGTTCGCACCGGTGACCTCGTGGATGTTCTCCAAGAGGCCACACCCCACGCGCTCAAAGACAAGGGACACCCGGCGAAGCGCGTATTCCAGGCGTTGCGAATGGCGGTCAACCACGAGCTCGAGTCTTTGTCTCGAGCTCTCCCCGTGGCCTTCACTCGAGTCGCTGTGGGTGGACGCGTCGCCATCATGTCCTATCACTCGGGCGAGGACCGCTTGGTGAAGAGAGAGCTTCGCAAACTCTCTGTTTCGACGGCACCGCACGGCCTGCCGACCGAGCTGCCCGAGCATCAGCCGAGTTTTCGAGAAATCACCCGAGGCGCAGAAATGGCCAGCGCTGAAGAAATTGCTGTGAACCCCAGAAGTGCCTCAGTTCGCTTGCGGGCTGGGGAGAAAGTGAAAGAGGTACTCTCATGACCGCTCTAGCGATCAGCTCAGCGGGCGCTCCTCGAGCAAAGAAGCTCCAGGTGGCACCCTCGACACGCCAGAAAACCGCTACGAATGCTGTTCCGAAGCTCCGATATATCGTGGTCCTGCTGGCCGGCATTTTCGCGATTTTAGGTGGACAACTCTTGCTCTCTATTGCGGTCTCCGGTGGTGCCTATGAAATCGCATCACTGAAGTCTGACCTCCGGGGAAGCCACCAACAGCAGCAGATTGTGGGGGAGGAGATCAGCGCGCTCGTCGCGCCCGACACTCTCGCAACACTTGCGGGCTCCATGGGTATGGTTCCCGACAATAACCCGGCCTACATCCGTGTCTCGGACGGAGCCATCGTCGGTGAGGCACAGCCTGCTGAAGCGTCGTCTGGAGGGCAGGTTTATGCAACGACCGCGGGCACAGAAACCATCACTCCGCCGGCGATTGTCGAGGATGTGTTCACCACGATTTCCTACCAGGCAGCACTCGAAGCTGACGCGGAGGATGTGTTGGCGGCTCAAGCCCTCGAAGATCTCACGCTGGAGGACGCAACGGCGACAACCGTTGGTGCTCCAGCCTCGGATGCGCCCGCACCGCGCTTTGGCGGTTCCATTCCCTCGCCGGTAACCCGCTAGAGAGAACTCCATGCCTCACCAGCGAGTATCCAGCCGTCGAATGGGAGTCGCGCTTGTCGTCATCTTCCTGATGGCTGGCTTGCTGGTATCTCGCTTGGTCGATGTGCAGGTCGTTCGCGCGGACGAATTGAAGGAACAATCCGCGGATATTCGAACCACGAGTGAAGTCATCTGGGCCTCCCGAGGCTCGATCGTCGACAGCTTTGGCAACGATTTAGCCCGGGATGTTGATCGCTACGACATCAGCACTGATCCCCGGAAGGTCGGCGATTTCCGGCGCGATGGCGAGGTTGTGACGGTGGCCGGAGCGATGGCTGAGATCGCAGCCATCACTGAGACCAACCCCGACGAACTGCTCTATGCGGTCAATAAGGACACAACTGCGCATTTCACCTACCTGGTCAAGGGTGTAAGCCCCGAAGATCGTCAGTTGTTGCGAGAACTGCGTAACCCGTGGCTCCAGATGGATCTGGTGCGCGAGAGGACCTACCCCTTTGGTCCGGTGACGGCAAACTTGACCGGAATGCTCGGCCGTGACGAACCTCTCGCAGGCATCGAGCGCAAATATGACTCATGCCTGGGGGCCATCAACGGTTCGGCGACCTACCAGCGAGGTGCCGATGGAATCCGTCTCCCCGGAACGACGCAGGTCGTCGAACAACCCATTCACGGAGGCGATGTCACGCTCACCATTGATAGCGACCTGCAGTGGTACGTGCTTCAAACGCTGGCCGAGCACGGGAGCAACCTAGGCGCGCAGTATGGCTCGGCCATGGTCGTCCGCGTTGACGACGGACACATTTTGGCCGCTGCGGACTGGCCCACCTTCGATCCCAACGATTTCTCGCAAGCACCAGTCGAGTTCATGGGAGCACGCTCCTTCAGCTCCCCCTATGAGCCAGGGTCCATCATGAAATCCATCGGCATCGCCATGTTGATTGATGCGGGATACACCTACGCCGAGGACAAGATTGTGGCACCGGGCTTCTACGAGGTCTATCCCGGACGATTCATCAAAAACTTCCTTGTAGCTGACGACCGACAGCTGACGACCGCGGGTGTGCTCCACACCTCCTCCAACACAGGAATATCGGTCTTAGCCGACCGTATGCCCAAGGAAGCCGCCACCCGGTACTTCCAGAAGTTCGGATTTGGGGAGGTCACGGGCGTGGAGTTCTTGGGTGAGTCTGCCGGGCAGGTTCTCTCCGCTGACCAGGTAGACGTGGTGACAAGGTATAACCAATTCTTTGGCCAAGGTATCTCGGTTACTGCAGCGCAGATGGCCTCGTCGTATCAGACTCTGGCTAACGACGGTGTTCGGGTCCCCCTGAGGCTCGTCGATGGATGCCGCACCAGCGAGGGCGAGGTTGTGGCGGCGCCCACGGCGGAGCCCGTTCAAGTTGTCTCTGCCAGCGCCGCTCAGCAGACCATTCGCATGATGGAGACCATCGTCTCGCAGGGTCCTTTGCGCAACACATTGGAAATCCCGGGGTACCGTGTGGCGGCGAAGACCGGTACCGCAGAAATTGCGACCTCACAGGGGTATGGCGATGACCGCGTAATCTCCTTGGCCGGGATGGCTCCTGCGGAGGACCCCGAATATGTCGTCTTGGTTAGTTTCTATAAGCCCCAAACCTCGAGGGTCTCGACTGCTGCAGCTCCTGCGTTCCACGAGATTCTCTCCCACGTGCTCAAGCACTATCGTGTCGCCCCCTCAACCGAGCCGGCGGTACTTCCCCCACTAACCTGGTAGGACGGGGTGCAGGCGCCCTGGAAGGGGGTGTAGTGGTGCCAGAGCACGACGCACTGAGACCCCGATTGACAAGGCCCGTGGCGCTTTCAGCTCTCGCGTCTACCCTGGGGCTGCAACACCGGGGATCCGACGCCACGGTCACCGGCCTCGCCCTCGCGTCGAGCGCTGTTCAACCTGGCGATCTTTTTGTCGCGTTGCGCGGCGTGAACCGTCACGGCAGCGAATTCTGGCCTGAAGCGAAAGCAGCTGGCGCGAGCGCAATCCTCACCGACGATCACGGTGTGGATGTGGTGAATGACACGACCCTGCCTATTCTTCGAGCTGACAATCCGCGCGCGGTCTTAGGCGCCGTCTCTGCCCAGATTTACGGAACCGTCGGGGATGATGTTCCCACGATCTTCGGAGTTACCGGGACGAACGGAAAGACGTCAACGGCCTTCCTCCTGGAGGCGATTCTTCGCGGGCTTGGCCAGGCCACTGCGCTGTCCACGACCGCGGTACGCCAGGTTAAGGGCGGGACTTTTCGAAGCTCTCTCACTACCCCAGAAGCCCCTGATATTCACGCGATGATTGCGAGAGCTCGCGAGGAAGGCGTGTCGGGCATTGCTGTGGAGATTAGCGCTCAAGCTCTCGATAAGAACCGTCTTGACCACGTCGTGTGTGATGTGGCCGGCTTCACGAACCTCAGCCACGACCACCTCGAAGACTTCGGCACGATGGAGAACTATCTCGCAGCGAAAGCGGCGCTCTTTACGCCAGAGCGCGCCCGTACAGCAGTTATCTGCGTGGATTCGACCTGGGGGCAGCAGTTGGCAAGCAGTGTCGACATTCCCACGGTTACGGTGGCCCACCGAAGCTCCCGTGGCGCCCAATGGCTATGGGAGAGCGTGCCCGCTGACCACGGGATAACCACCCTCACCGTAGATGGTCCTCTCGGAGAGTCCATCACGGTCGATGTTCCGCTTAGTGGGGACCACATGGTGGCCAACACTGCGCTCGCCGTCGTCATGGTGGTGACATCTGGAATTTCTCCAGCCGATTTTGCCACCATGGGCCCTGGAACCGGGGGTATACCGGTCTTTATTCCCGGCCGAATGGAGAAGGTGTCGGGTGCGCGAGGCCCCCAGGTCTATGTCGATGCGGGACGCAGCGCTGATGCGTACGAGCACACACTCGGTGCTTTGCGTGAGCACACGGCGGGACAGCTCATCATGGTGTGTGGAACATCGGGGAATCGTGATGCGACAAAGCGACCGATTATGGGAGCTACTGCGGCCAGGCTTGCCGATGTGGTCATCGTTACCGATGACGACCCGCGACGTGAAGACCCGGACGCTATTCGCCAGGGGCTTTTGGAGGGAGCGAGGAGTGTTCCCGGTAAGGAAGTTCATGAAATACCCGACCCGAGCGAGGCAATCCGGTTCGCGGTCGGTCGTGCCCATGACGGTGACACAATTCTCTGGACTGGTCCAGGCTCGCAGGATTACCGCGACATTGGCGGAGTGAAGGTTCCTTACTCCGCCCGAAGTGAAGCACGCCAAGCCTTGTCGGAGGCTGGCTGGGGGCAGCAGTGAGCGCGCTAGCCGGGGGAGAGACTCTCGCCGACGATGTGATCCTTGTCGACGCGTCGCACGTGACGCGAGCCGTTGAGGCCGTGGAGGTTGCCAAGTCTGTCTCGGGGTTTGCTCGAGGTTCCCGTCGAGTGGTCGCGGTTGCAGGAGCGCTGGATTTTTCAGGGGATTCGGACTATGACAACCTCAGCGCGTTTGGGGCACTCATGGTCCGACTCAATATCACCCAAGTTTTTGCTGTGGGAGCGGGCGCTCGAGCACTTTTTCTCTCGGTCGGAATGGAAGGAAGTTGGGACGGAGAGTCGCGCTTCTGTGAGAACGCTGACAGCGCGTACGATGACATCCGTGCTCTCCTTCAGCCCGGCGACGTTCTTCTCATCCTGGGGAGCACCGAGGAACCACTCTCCGAGTTGGTGTCGAGGGTGAAAGCTGAGCTCTCGTGAGAATACTTCTTCTGGGTAGCGCTATCGCGCTGGGTTTTTCACTCTTCCTGACGCCCCTATTCATCCGGCTTTTCGCAAAGATCGGGTGGGGTCAGTTCATCCGCCAGGATGGCCCCAAGACCCACTACGTCAAACGCGGAACCCCCACCATGGGTGGGATTGTCATCTTGTTGGCAGTGGTCGCTGGGTACTTTGGCGCACACCTCATCGAAGGCGAGATGCCCAGTCCCTCGGGACTCCTCGTTGTGGGCCTCATGGTCGGGTTAGGTCTCGTGGGATTCCTCGATGACTTTTCCAAGATTCGTCGACAACAATCTCTTGGCCTCTCACCACGAGGGAAAGTTATTGGACAGCTCGCTGTGTCCGTCGCTTTTGCCTGGGGATCCGTGTCCTTTCCCGACGAAAACGGCATAACCCCGGCCGCTCAGGGTATTTCTGTCGTGCGCGGGGCCGACCTTGTGTCGTTTGTGGAGTGGGGATACTGGGCGGCGGTCGTGGCGTTTGCTATCTGGGCGACGTTGATTATCGTGGGCACCTCCAACGCCGTGAACCTCACGGATGGCCTCGATGGATTGGCCAGTGGAGCCACCATCCTCGTCTTCGTCGCCTACGTCATGATCACCTTTTGGCAGTTCAACCAGTCCTGCTTCCGCGCTTTCCCGGACGAGGACGTCCTCTATAAGTGCTACGAAGTGCGGGACTCTCTGGAGCTCACTGCGGTGGCGGCCATCGTGGCGGCCAGTTTGATTGGTTTTCTCTGGTGGAATACCTCCCCAGCAAAAATCTTCATGGGCGACACGGGGTCTCTGGCTCTGGGAGGCGGAGTTGCTGCTCTCGCTCTGTTCTCACGCACCGAAGTCCTGCTCCCGATTGTCGGCGGACTCTTCGTCATCTTGACCGGATCGGTCATCCTTCAGCGTCTCTATTTCAAGGCGACCGGTGGTCGACGAATTTTCTACTCGTCTCCGCTTCACCACCACTACGAAATCAAAGGGTGGGCTGAAGTGACCATTGTGGTGAGGTTCTGGCTCATCGCCGGACTCTTCGCCGCTGTGGGCGCTGGACTGTTTTACCTGGAGTGGCTCAGTCGTTGACCATGAGCGCTCTCGATGACCTGACGAGCTGGCACTCACCCTGGTCGGGCCTTCGCGCTCTGGTTGTGGGCCTGGGACAGACGGGCTTCGCGGTAGTGGACACACTCTGCGAGCTGGGTTGCGAGGTCACGGTGTGTGCTCCGGAAGCGCCAGAAGACTTGCTCAACCTCGCGCGCGTCGTGGGCGCGACGGTGCTTGTGGATCCCGATCCCGCCGCCCGGGTTCGGGAGATGGAAAACCACGAGTGGGATGTCGCCATCGCTTCGCCTGGAGTGAAAGCAGACGATCCGGTGATGGCGTCGATTCGCGTGCGCGGAATTCCCCTCTGGTCGGATCTTGATCTGGCATGGCGTCTTCGGGACAAGTCAGGTCCCCCTGCTTCCTGGACGATGGTGCTCCATGGCCCGGGGTCTGACACTGCAGTCGACCTTGCTGTACGGGTCTTTCAAGCGGCCGAGTTGCCCACCCGTGTCGTGGGCTATCTAGCGCCCCCCGTTTTGGACGCTCTGCGGGAACCTCGCCCGTGGGAGAACCTGATCGTCCAGGTTTCCCCGCACTCGTTGATCTGGCGCTCTCGTTTTCCCCAGAGCCCCATTTCGCCCTCGTTGACCGTGTCGCTGGAGACAGAACGTGATGATTCCGGGGGAGTGTTCTTTGATGGGACCACCCACGCCTGCGTCTATCGCAAGGGAGTGGGCCCTACAGAGTCCCAAGTTGAAGACGCCGAAGTTGTTGAGGGTGCCAGAGCTATTGGGCTCGGTCTTGATTCCCCGGGGATGAGCGACATCGGCTTGGTGGAGGGAATCATCGTTGATCGCGCCTTCCTCGACGACCGAGCCCATCAAGCACTGGAGATTTCGACGCTGGAGGAACTCCAGGAGGCTGGCTGGCGTGTTCCCGATCAGCTACCCGCTCTCTTGGCAGCAATCGCCATCACGCGCTCGAAGGACGTCGAACCTGCTCTTATCGCCGGCGTTTTGAGCCTTCCCTAGCCTGGATTTGCACCGCGACTAATCGGCGTGCCTTAGCGGTTCTCAGGCTGTTTTCCCCACACACTGGAGGGTACGCAACATCCATCAACCTCTACATGAAGGTCCGATGGTCGAAAGTAGGTGGGGGCGTAGTGACTCAAGTCGCATCGAAGACGTCTGCGCCACGCGTCACCGTGTCGGTGAAGCGCCTTTTTGGGCGAGAATCGGCAGATTACGTCGTCATGGTCTCCATGGTGTTCTTCCTGGTCATTTTTGGACTGGTGATGGTGCTCTCGTCGTCCTTCGTGGGGTCTGCACTCGGTAATGACGGGGACTTTTTCGCCACCTTTTTCCGTCAGGTCGTGTGGGTCGCACTGGGCGTGCCGCTGATGCTCGTCATCTCGCGCTTTCCCGCCCGAGCGCTGAAAAAACTGGCACCCAGTATTTTTCTGGTGGCGTTGCTACTGCAGGGTCTTGTGTTCACTCCTCTCGGTATCACCTCGGGTGGTAACACCAACTGGGTCAACATCGCCGGCTTTACCGGTCAGCCCTCCGAAATCTTGAAAGTCGCCATGATCATTTGGATGGCGGCGATTCTCGCCGATCGCATCGACGTCGTTGAGGACTATCGGACGCTGTTGCGACCTCTGGGACTGGGTGTGCTCATGGCGCTCACCTTGGTAATGCTCGGCCAAGACCTCGGAACCATGGGGGTCATGGTCATCATTGCCCTCGGAATTGTCTTCCTTGCCGGAGCAAAACTGTCCCACCTCTTCACGGTGGTTGCCTTCATCGGCGCTGGGGTGGCTCTTCTCGCGATGCTGAGTCCTTCTCGAATTGATCGAATCATGACGTGGTTTTCCGGTTGTACCGAGGACGACTATTTGGGAACCTGCTGGCAAATAGTTCACTCCACCTACGCACTGGGTTCTGGCGGGATTTTGGGCGTGGGGTTAGGCAATTCGCGGGCCAAATGGTCGTGGCTGCCGCACGCCGAGACTGACTTTATCTTTGCCATTGTGGGGGAGGAGCTCGGTCTGATCGGAACCAGTATGGTCATCCTCTCCTTCGTGATTCTCGCTGTCTCGATGGCTCGACTGGTCCGCGCGCAACCCGACCCGTTCGCCAGGCTTGTCACCGGTGGGGTCATGGTCTGGCTCAGTGGGCAAGCACTCATCAACATCGCGGTGGTCTTAGAGGTTCTTCCTGTCTTGGGTGTCCCCTTGCCGTTCATGTCGGTGGGTGGTTCTGCCCTTCTCGCTTCTCTCTTGGGTATCGGCGTGGTCATGGCGCTCAATCGACATGACGCGATTTCGGTGAGCGCCAGCTCCTCGAGGCGGAGCTCAACCCGATGATGCGAGTGGTTCTTGCCGGTGGGGGAACCACCGGCCACGTGAACCCATTACTGGCGGTGGCACACGAGCTCATTCGGCAAGGAGAGTCCACGACCGACGACATTGTCGTTATCGGCACCCAGGAGGGCCTCGAAACTCGACTCGTTCCTCAGGCAGGCTTCCGTCTGGAAACTATCGCGAGGCTTCCTCTTCCGAGACGGGTGACGCTCTCGGCGCTCGCGTTCTGGCCCCGATTTGCCGGAGCGGTCCTGAAAAGCATGCAGGTAATTCGCGCACATCGTCCCGAGGTCGTTGCAGGATTTGGTGGCTATGTATCAGCGCCCGTCTATGTTGCGGCGTGGTTGTTGCGGATTCCCCTCGTCATTCACGAGGCGAACGCTGTTCCTGGTTTTGCGAATCGCTGGGGTGCGAGGCTCACCCACTATGTCGTGACGACGTTCTCCTTGACTAAGTTGCCCCGAGCTCGATTACTGGGGATGCCGATGCCACGCAGCATTACGCACCCAGAGTCGACTCCGACAGTCTCCGAGGCCCGTAGTCACTTCGGGTTGTCGCCCCGGAAGAAGACTCTGGTGGTCACGGGAGGCTCACAAGGGTCGGTCAGTATCAACTCGACTGTCCACGACGTGGTGTTGGATGTGGTGAAGGGTGGGTGGCAGGTGCTGCACATCGTGGGTAGCCGAAACCCCTTGCCCGACAAAGACACCCCCGGTTACGTGGCTGTTCAGTATTGCGATCGAATGGACCTCGCATTTGCGGCCGCGACGGCCGTCATTTCTCGGGCTGGGGCCGCCACCGTGTCGGAGATTCAGGTGCTCGGCCTCCCCGCGGTGTTTGTGCCCTATCCGGTGGGCAATGGGGAGCAGGAAAAGAACGCGTGGGATTCACTCCAGGCCGGATCCGCGGTCTTGGTTACGGATGCTGACTTCACCCCCGATTATGTGCGGGCAACCGTTCTACCGCTGTTGGGCGATGATGCAGCCCTCCAGCGCATGCGTCAGAAGGCGAAAGGTTTGGGGCGTGCTGATGCCGCAGAGGCTTTCGTGGGCGTAATGCGTGACGCTCTCGGTCAGAAAGAAAAGGTTTCCTGATGGTCAAACCTGAACTGGGTCGTGCCATTCCCGATGAGCTGGGCGCAGTGCACTGTATTGGTATTGGTGGCTCGGGGATGAGCGGGATCGCCCGAGTGCTTGCCCAGCGCGGTCTCACAGTCTCGGGTTCGGATCGAGCGGCCTCCGAGGTGACCGAATCTTTGGAGAGCTCGGGTATCACGGTGCGAATCGGCCATGACCCTTCCCACGTGGGCGAGGCCACCACTGTAGTTCTCTCGAGCGCCGTGCGAGAAGAAAACCCCGAACTGGTGGAGGCGCGCGCCCGCGGGCTCCAGATCCTTCACCGCTCCGAGGCGCTGCGCTGGATTATCCGCGGTAAGAAGGTTCTGGCGGTCGCTGGTTCCCATGGCAAAACGACGTCGACGGCCATGCTCGCCACGGCGCTCGATCGATCCGGTCGCGACTCGGGTGCGGTCAATGGCGGAGTGGTGAGTGAATGGGGCGTGTCCTCCCGATGGGGAGAGGACGAGCTTTTCGTGATTGAAGCGGACGAGTCGGACCGATCCTTTGTGGACTATCGGCCCGCCATCGCCATGATTACCAATATCGCTCCCGATCACCTCGACTTCTACGGCTCCCTTGAGGCCATTTATGACTCGTTCGAAGAATTTGCGAGGAGCGCCCAGGACGCCGTCGTTGTGTGTCTCGATGATGAGGGAACGCGCCATCTCGCCGCTCGACTGGGAGACGAGTGCAACCTGATTACCTACGGTGTCGATCCCGCTGCAGATGTCGTGCAGAGCGCGTTGGTGCCAGGGCCTGTGGCACATTTCACCGTCACCTATCGCGGGCAGAGCGCTGAGTGCACCCTCGCGGTCCCCGGGAGGCTCAATGCCCTCAACGCCACCGGCGTCATTGCCACACTTGTCGCGTCTGGCTTCACCCTCAATGACGCGGCGATGGCCGCCAGCGGGTTTCGCGGTGCGGATCGCCGGTTTCAATTCCACGGTGAGATTGAGGGTGTGCGGTTCTATGACGACCACGCCCACCATCCGACCGAGGTGGCGGCTGCGCTGGAAACCGCGCGCGCTGTGGTGGGAGAGGGATCCGTCATCACCATGTTCCAACCCCACCTCTACTCCAGAACCCAGTACATGGCGGCGGAACTCGCAGAGGCTTTTAGCCGAGGGAGTGACCACACGATTTTTCTCAACATTTTTGGCTCCAGGGAAGACCCCATCGAGGGCGTGACGACAGACCTCATCCTGCAGAAGATGGCTCCGGATGCATCGTTCGAGTTTGAGCCCGACTGGGATCGGGCCTGCGCGCTGGCGGTGGCAAGGGCCAAGCCCGGTGACATTGTGCTGACTATGTCGACCGGGGATCTTTATCAGATCGTTCCCCAGTTGCTCGAGGCGAAACGTAGGGCGGTGGGGGGCGTCGATGGATAGACCAGAGGGCTTTCAACCTCGCCAGACTGGGTCGAAATCGAAGTCTGCAGCGAAGACGAAGAGAGTCCAGCCCTCGACACGGGTGAAGAATGCCTCTCGCCAACGGGCCGCCGCCGAGAAGGCGGAGTACCGCAGATTCACGGAGGCCACGAGGAGGCGACGCATTACCTGGGCGGTGTCGCTGGGGAGCGTCGGCCTGCTGTTAGTCAGTGTGGTGGTCTTGACTCTGTCCCCGGTGTTGGCGTTCCGAGAGGTTCGAGTCGAAGGCGGCGATCGCGTCACCTCCCAGGCCGTTGCCGACGCTCTCCAGGGCCTCTACGGTGAGCCGCTGGCTCGTGTTAGTGACGAGCGGGTTCAGACGGCGCTGGAGCCTTTGACCCTGGTGCAGGCTTTTGAAACCCGAATTGAGCCTCCGGGAACCTTGGTAGTCACCATTGTCGAGCGAAAGCCGGTGGGCGCGGTGCTGTCCGGGCAGTCCTTCGCGGTGGTCGACGCCGCTGGTGTGACGCTCTGGGAGGAGCCGGCAGTTCCTGCAGGGCTTCCGCGCATTCTCGTGACAGCCGATTCGTCATCACCCAGTTTCCGGGCCATTACCCGGGTGTTGAGAGCATTGCCTGAGGAGATTTTGAGCCAAGTAGAGGGTGTTACGGCCACGACGTTGGATGATGTCCGGTTCACAATTCGGGGGAGTTCACACGAGGTGGTGTGGGGATCTTCTGAGCGCTCTGCGGAGAAAGCTCGTGTGCTGAGCGCCGCCCTCCGTGCTCTCGAGGGGGAGCAGACTCGAATCATCGATGTGACCACCCCAGACAGCCTGGTCGTGCGCCAAAGAGGCTGAGTTTTTCTTGGTTTAACCGGGTTCTGCGACACGCCCAGAGCCTCCTGCGACGAGAGCCTGTTGAGCCCTACCGTCAGTCGAGAGCTAAAAGTGAAGAAAACTCTTATCTTCAACTAGAGCTTGAAGGTTTAGCACAAAGGAGAGTCGGTGTCCGCTCAACATAACTACAACGCCCTGATCAAAGTAGTGGGGGTCGGGGGCGGCGGCGTTAACGCCGTCAACCGCATGATCGATAGGGGTCTTCGCGGAGTTGAGTTCATTGCCATTAACACAGACGCTCAGGCGCTCTTGATGAGCGATGCGGATGTGAAACTCGATGTGGGTCGAGACCTCACCCGCGGCTTAGGTGCTGGTGCTGACCCCGAGGTGGGCCGTCGCGCCGCCGAGGACCATCAGGAAGAAATCGAGCAGGCGCTCGCCGGTGCCGACATGGTGTTTGTAACCGCCGGAGAGGGTGGCGGAACGGGGACAGGGGGAGCACCCGTTGTCGCGAGAATCGCCAAGTCGATTGGTGCCCTGACCGTGGGAATCGTCACCAAACCCTTCGCTTTTGAAGGCAAGCGCCGGATGTCCCAGGCGGAAGTCGGTGTCCAGGCCCTCAAGGACGAGGTCGACACCCTGATCGTGGTTCCCAATGACAGGTTGCTCGAGATTTCCGATCGCACCATCAGCATGCTCGAGGCGTTCGAAACGGCCGACCACGTGCTCCTGGCAGGAGTGCAAGGCATTACCGACCTGATTACTACCCCAGGTCTCATCAATCTTGACTTTGCCGATGTGAAATCGGTGATGCAGGACGCCGGTACTGCTCTGATGGGGATTGGTTCGGCGAGGGGAGCAGATCGCGCCATCAAGGCAGCGGAGCTCGCGGTCGCCTCGCCGCTCTTGGAGTCGAGCATCGAAGGCGCCCAGGGTGTCCTCCTCTCCATCCAGGGAGGATCCAACCTGGGGCTCTATGAAATCAACGACGCGGCCAAGCTTGTTGAAGAGGCAGTACACCCCGATGCCAACATCATCTTTGGCGCAGTGATCGATGATTCTTTGGGCGACGAAGTGCGCGTCACGGTAGTTGCTGCGGGCTTTGACGAGTCTCAACAGCGTTCGGCCAGTCCGCTGTCCGCTGGAGTTGCAACTGAGGCAGAGACCCCCGCCACGGGAGAAACTCCGGACGCCGAAGAATCGTGGTTGTTGCCTTCCGAGGAGCGGGCAGCTCCCGAACCCTCTGAAGCTCCCGCTTTTGCCGCAGAGGCTGAAGAGGACGACGAACTCGACGTTCCCGAATTCCTGCGTTAGGGAGCACCGTGTCCGAGACACTCGCGGACCGGTGGCAGAGGGTTCAACACCAGGTGGCCTCAGCGTGCGATGATGCGGGGCGCTCGCCCGACGAGGTCACCACGATTGTGGTGACGAAATTTCATCCGGCGAGCGTGGTTCGGGAGCTTCACTCTGTGGGCGCTCGTCATGTGGGAGAGAATCGACACCAAGACGCGTTTCCGAAACACCAGGAACTCACGGATCTCGATCTCACGTGGCACTTTGTGGGACAGCTTCAGTCCAATAAGGCTCGAGCAGTCGCGGCGTACTGCGACGTGATTCATTCAGTGGATCGCCCGTCTTTGGTGGAGGCATTAGGCAAGTACGAGGGTTCTGTGGAGGTCTTCCTCGAGGTGAATCTCACCTTAGTTCCCGGGCGCGGAGGGGTTGAACCTGGCGATCTGAAGGCTCTCGCTGAGCGAACCCTTGAGGCTGGCAACCTGCGTTTGCGAGGGCTTATGGCGGTCGCTCCACAAGATGAAGATCCCGGCCAGGCATTCGACCGCGTTCTGACCTACCAGGAGGACCTCTTGAGTGTTGCCCCGGAGGCGACAGACTTGTCGTTGGGCATGTCAGGGGACTTCCGGGAGGCCATAGCCCGCGGTGCGACACACCTACGCATTGGAACGGCAATTACCGGAAAAAGACCGCTTCCCGCCTAGCCTTAAAGGGTCAACCTGTGATTAAGGGGCAATGATGGCAAACGCACTACGTAAGACACTGGAGTTTCTCGGTCTCGCCGAGGAGTCTTTCGACGATCAACCGACATCGAAAGCACAGCCGGAGAGCGCGCAGCCAGCCCCCCGCGCAACCGTGACCCCGCTCCGCCGGGGTTCCAAAAACGGGGTGAGTGATGTGAACGAGATTCTGACGGTACATCCCAAGAAATACGACGACGCCAAGAGCATTGCCGAGACATTCCGCGAGGGAATCCCGGTGATCATCAACCTCACCCAGATGAGTGAGTCAGAAGCTCGCCGCCTCGTTGACTTCTCGAGCGGTCTCTCCCAGGGTCTCCGGGGACACATTGAGCGCGTTACCCCCAAAGTTTTCCTTCTCTCACCCGCGCACGTGGTCGTGAGTGGGGAGGGTGATGGCGTGGAGTCTGAGCTTGACGCCTCACTCGTTGACTAGGTCTTCTCTCGGGTCCGCCCCGGCATAATGGGGGCATGGTGAGCGTTATAGCGACAGTTCTGTATATCGCCCTGTATGCGTTTTTTATCGCCATGTGGGTGAGGTTCATATTTGACTGGGTGCGCGTTCTCTCCAGGAACTTCCAGCCCAAGGGCATTGTGCTCGTTGCGGCAGAGGCTGCCTACAGCGTGACGGATCGACCCCTTGCTGCTGTCCGCCGCGTGGTTCCTACGCTTCGATTTGGAGGAGCAGGAATAGACCTCGGCTGGAGTGTCTTGATGATCGGAACCCTCATCCTGCTCTCCGTCGTGGGGTCTTTCCGATAGGTTCGCCGAATTTTGCTATCGAGCGCTAGGCTGGAAGGCGGAATCTGAGAACCGGTAGTAATCATGCCCGAGTTCTTGTCCCCAAGTAAATGAGGTACTTTTCATGGCTTTGACAGCTGAAGACATCGTCAATAAGCGCTTTCAGTCGACAAAATTCCGCGAAGGTTACGATCAGGACGAGGTCGACGATTTTCTCGATGAAGTTGTCGTGGAAATGCGTCGTGTCCTCGCAGAAAACGAGGATCTGGCTCAGAAACTTGCCGCGAGCGAAGCCCGCATCGCCGAGCTCCAGCGCTCAGGTGGCTCCCAGAGCAGCGTAGGGGTCAGTCCTCTGCCAAGCTCCGGCGATGACGTGGTCGAGGCCGAGAACGCCAATAACCTCCTCCAACTTGCCCGTCGCCTGCACGAAGAGCACGTTCGAGAAGGAATTCAGAAGCGCGACGAACTCATCGCCGAGGGTCACGCTCAAGCGGCTCGCATCGTCCAGGAGGCCGAGACGGAGCACGCGGCCGCACAGGAGCGTCTCAACGCCGAACGTCAAGCTGCGCAAACAGAAATTGATGAGCTCAAGAGCTTCGAGCGCGAGTATCGCTCGAGCCTGAAGGCGTTTATTAACCAGCAACTCCAAGGCCTCGAGTCTTCCTCGCAGCCCGACGCTACCCCTGAGGGTGCCTAGGCACCCTCTCGATGCTCAGAGGGGTTCGTATAACCAGCCTCTGGGTGGTGCATAGTGCCTGAAACCAGGACAATTCCCGTCCCTGAAGGGTTGGCGGGGGAGCGACTTGACGTTGTGTTGACAAGGTTGTTCGGTTTTTCTCGATCGTTTGCCCAGAGTGTTATCGATGAGGGAGGCGCACTGCTCGATGGGGCTCCGGGAGCAAAATCTGAGCGGGTTCGAGCCGGTGTTCTCCTGGAGGTCACCTTCGAACCCAAGAAGGCTCCCACCATCGTTCCCATCGTGGTCGACTCGATGAGCATTCTGTATGACGATGACGACGTTGTCGTCGTCGACAAACCGCCGGGTCTCGCCGCCCACCCTGCACCCAGCTGGGATGGTCCGTCCGTTCTCGGCGCTCTGGCCGGTGCTGGATATCGCATCTCCACCTCAGGTCCACCCGAGCGACAAGGAATCGTGCATCGCTTGGATGTGGGAACCTCTGGGGTCATGGCGGTGGCCAAGAGCGAAGTTGCCTACAGCCGCCTCAAGCGGGCGTTCAAAGCCCGAGAAGTTCAGAAGATCTACCACGCCCTCGTCCAAGGACATCCGGACCCCAGTGTGGGGACGATTGATGCTCCGATTGGAAGACACCCGTCTTCGTCGTGGAAATTTGCTGTCGTGGCGGGAGGGCGAGACTCCATTACCCATTACGAGACCATCGAAGCGTTTACAGGCGCCTCGCTCCTCAAGGTGAGTTTAGAAACGGGACGCACTCATCAGATTCGGGTCCACATGAGCGCTCATCGGCACCCCATTGTCGGAGATACTCTCTACGGAGCCGACCCGACGCTCGCAGAGCGATTGGGGGTCACCAGGCAGTGGCTCCACGCGAGCGAATTGGACTTCACCCACCCCGTGACCGGCAAACCCGTGCATGTTGAGTGTGGTTTTCCCGACGACCTTAATGTTGCACTTGAGCGCTTAAGGGCGTGAGCTTCGGGGCGCCTTTCGCCTCCAGGCCAACTCCGGTTTACTCTGGGTATTCCCGACCCTCGAGGAGCCCTGAGTGAGCACATCCAGCGACTCGTTTGCACACCTTCACGTGCATACCGAGTACTCCATGCTGGATGGTGCAGCCAAGATTTCTGATCTGGTTGATGAGGTCGCGCGTCAAGAAATGCCCGCGGTGGCCATGACCGATCACGGCGTCATGTTCGGTGCGTATGAATTCTGGAAGAAAGCCACCGCTGCTGGAGTGAACCCCATCATCGGAATTGAGGCCTACCTCACACCGGGCACGGCCCGAGGCGAGAAAACGCGGGTCAAATGGGGTCAGGGTGGTGAAGATGATGTGTCAGGAGCGGGTGCTTACACACACCTGACCCTTCTGGCAGAGAACACCGAAGGGATGCACAATCTCTTCCGAATGTCCTCCTTGGCCTCATTGGAGGGTTACTACTTCAAACCGCGGATGGATCGGGACTTACTCCAGAGCTATGCATCCGGAATTATCGCGACCACAGGATGCCCCAGCGGTGAAGTTCAGACAAGGCTGAGACTTGGTCAGTATGACGAGGCAGTAAAAGCGGCTGCTGAATTCCGAGACATCTTCGGGCCTGAGAACTACTTCGTCGAGATTATGGATCATGGACTGGGTATCGAAAAGCGGGTCATGTCGGACCTCGTGCGCATCTCGCAAGATTTGGGTATTCCTCTTCTGGCCACGAACGACCTTCACTACACAACCTCTGCCGACGCGGAAGCCCACGCGGCGTTGCTCTGTGTTCAATCGGGGTCCACTCTCGATGACCCGAAGAGGTTCAAGTTTGATTCCAACGAGTTCTATGTGAAGTCCGCGGCGCAGATGAGGAAACTCTTCGCCGATTTCCCGGAAGCGTGTGACAACACTCTGGTGATCGCCCAGAGAGCGTCAGTCTCGTTTGACGAGAGTGCCAACTACATGCCTCGTTTCCCGGTTCCCGAGGGCGAAACGGAAGCCACTTTCTTCGAAAAAGAGGTTCATCGAGGCCTTGCAACGAGGTATCCGAACGGTGTGCCCGATCGCGTGAGAGCCCAGGCCGAATACGAAATCGGTGTGATCTCTCAAATGGGCTTTGCGAGTTATTTCTTGGTGGTCGCAGACTTCATCAACTGGGCGAAGGAAAACGGCATTCGGGTGGGTCCTGGTCGAGGTTCGGGAGCAGGCTCTATGGCCGCTTACGCCATGAGAATTACGGAGCTTGATCCTTTGGAGCACGGACTGATCTTCGAGCGTTTCCTAAACCCTGATCGAGTATCGATGCCTGACTTCGATGTGGATTTCGACGAGCGACGGCGAGGTGAGGTCATCCGCTACGTCACAGAAAAGTACGGCGACGATCGGGTCGCCCAGATTGTGACTTTTGGGACAATCAAAGCGAAACAAGCCTTGAAAGACTCAGCCCGAGTCTTGGGTTTTCCCTTTGGAATGGGGGAGAAGCTCACCAAACTCATGCCTCCGGGTGTCATGGGCAAAGAGATGTCGCTCGATGGTGTCCTCAACACAGAGCACGAGCGGTACCGGGAGGCGGGAGACCTTCGGACGTTGGTGGAAACCGATTCCGAGGCACAGCAGGTTTTCGAGACCGCGCTGGGGCTGGAAAACCTCAAGAGACAGTGGGGTGTTCACGCAGCAGGGGTCATCATGTCGAGCGAGCCCCTGCTCGACATCATTCCCATCATGCGCCGCGAGCAAGATGGCCAAATCGTCACGCAGTTCGACTTTCCGGCGTCAGAGTCTCTCGGACTCGTCAAAATGGATTTTCTGTCTCTTCGCAACCTCACCATCATCGACGACGCTCTGGACAACATTGAGCTCAACCGAGGGCATCGTCCGGCCCTGGAGCAGCTTTCGCTCGATGACGAAGCCGCCTATGCCCTGTTGAGTCGCGGAGACACGTTGGGTGTATTCCAGCTCGATGGCGGGCCGATGAGGAGTTTGCTCCGTCTGCTGAAGCCAGAGCGCTTCGAAGATATCTCGGCAGTGTTGGCGCTGTATCGCCCGGGACCTATGGGAGCTGATTCGCACACCAACTATGCCCTGCGAAAGAACGGCCAACAGGACATCACGCCTTTGCACCCAGAGCTTGCCACAGCGCTGGAGGAGGTTCTCGGCGAGACCTACGGATTGATTGTGTATCAAGAGCAGGTTATGGAGATTGCCCAAAAGCTCGCCGGCTACACACTGGCTCAAGCGGATCTGCTCCGTCGCGCGATGGGTAAGAAAAAGAAAGAAGAGCTTGATATTCAGTTTGAAGCGTTCCGCGAGGGTATGCGCTCCAACAGCTTCTCTGACGACGCGATTCGGGCACTCTGGGAGGTTCTGGTCCCGTTCTCGGATTACGCCTTCAACAAGGCTCACTCCGCTGCTTACGGGATGATTTCCTACTGGACGGCCTACCTCAAGGCTCACTACCCAGCGGAATATATGGCCGCACTGTTGACCAGTGTGAGTGATCAGAAAGACAAGTCGGCCATCTACCTCAACGAGAGTCGGCGCATGGGAATCAAAGTTCTCCCGCCCGATGTGAACGAGTCGATTGCCACCTTTAGTGCGGTAGGTGATGACATACGGTTTGGCCTGGCTGCCATCAGAAACGTCGGAGTGGGAGTGGTGCAGGCGATTCGTGAAGCCCGCGAAACTCGGGGCGCTTTCGAATCATTCCATGACTTCATCAAGAAGGTGCCCTCTACGGTGTTGAACAAACGCACCGTGGAATCTCTCATCAAGGGTGGCGCGTTTGATGGACTCGGCCACACCAGACGAGCGTTGCATGACATCCACGAGTCCGTGGTGGAATCGGCCTCCCGGGAGAGACGAGCTGAGGAACACGGGGACGTCGGGTTCGATTTCGACAGCCTGTTTGAGGAGGCCGGAGAGCCATCGACAGATGTGGTTCCCGATCGACCGGAGTGGTCAAGAAAGGAGCTACTGGGCTTGGAGCGAGACATGCTCGGTCTCTATGTTTCCGATCACCCCTTGGCAGGACTTGAGGTCACACTGGCCAGCGAAGCCGACATGTCGATCCCGGAATTGTTGGCATCTGAGCGAGAAGACGGCGAGTCTGTCACCATTGCGGGTCTGGTGACGGCTGTCAACCATCGGGTCGCCAGGAATAGTGGAAACCCGTACGCCCAAGTCACCATCGAGGACTTTGGCGGTGAGGTGTCGGTAATGTTCCTGGGCAAGACGTATAAGAATTACCAGACCGACCTCGTTGAGGACTCGGTCGTCTCGCTCCGGGGTCGGGTGTCTCGGCGAGACGATGGTGTGGGTCTCCACGCGATCGAACTGGTGCCACTCGACATCTCCCGCGATACCCGGGATGAGCCTCTGACCCTCACTGTGCCGGAATCTGTTGCGACCGTTCCGGTGTTGTCAGCCCTTGATGAGGCTCTCAGACGCCATGAGGGTGAAGCACCGGTCCGGCTCCGCCTGGTGAAAGCTGGGGTTGCTCGCGTATTTGAGCTTCCGCGAACCGTCAGCGTTACGGAGGACCTCATCGGTGAGGTGAAGAGTTTGCTGGGCTCTCGCTGCTTGAGTGCCTAGAGAGCAGTTACTGAGCGGTAGTCCCGACCCGAGTACACCAAAGGGGTTGACTCTGCTCCGAGCGAACCTCCGGTAATCCTGGCAGCAACCATGGCGCTGAACTCCACTTCGGTGATAGCGACAATGGTTGCCGACATCCACGCGTGCACCCCGGTGAGCAGCGGCAACCCACCCGGTCCTTCCTCCCAGTGATCACCCTCGAATCGCTGGTCCGATTCGCCCGCCATCTTCTTCGCTAGAGCGACGTTGTCGGTCGACAGCAGATGAATGAGCACGGGCGTGTCGATGGACACCGACGACCACGAACTCGCGGTCTGAGCAATGTTGAAGGTCGCAAGGGGAGGGTTGGCCGACAGGGATGCCAGCGAGGTGGCAATGAAACCCGTGGGGGAGCCATCCTTCTTGAGCAACGTAATGACGGCAATCCCCGCACCATGGCGACGGAACGATTCGAGGAAAGCCTCGGAGGGCCGGAGTTCATCTGTGGAATTCATCATCTCTATCTTAAGTCAGGCGACCCCGCGATTATTCCCACCACCCAGATACGATGAGGGTGCCATGATTCGCATCGAAGACCTCAGAGGCGTCGCTCTCACCGCGCAGAACGTTCACGGATTTGTTCCTCGTATTCGCGGTGTGGCCAGAGACGTCGATTCGACTGTTGCCGAGTTGATGGCCGAAGTGAAAAAAGAAGGCTCTGTGGCACTGCGCCGCCACTCGGAGACATGGGATGGGGTTTCTCCCCAAGAGATACGGGTGAGCCCTGCGGCCTTGAAAGCTGCTCTCTCGGGTCTCGATAAGAAGGTCCGCTCAGCCCTGGAGGAGTCAATTCGTCGAGTCCGCGCAGCCTCCGAGGATGCTCTGCCCCACTCCACGACCACCACCTATAACGCTGGTGGGACGGTTACCACTCGATACGTACCCGTGGATCGCGCCGGCGTGTATGTTCCGGGCGGGAAAGCGGTCTATCCCTCGAGCGTGGTGATGAATGTGGTGGCCGCTCAGGCCGCGGGCGTTCCCGACATTGTGGTGGTGTCGCCGCCCCAGAAGGATTTTGAGGGTTTGCCCCACCCCACAATCCTGGCCGCGGCGGAGCTACTCGGAATCACAGAGGTCTACGCCGTAGGTGGCGCCAGTGCCATCGCCTTACTCGCGTGGGGTGTTCCCGATCTGGGGTGCGAACCGGTAGCGGTGATTACCGGTCCGGGGAACCAGTTTGTCGCGGCGGCTAAGCGTCATGTCACGGGTCAGGTGGGAATCGATTCCGAGGCTGGTCCCACCGAGATAGGCATCATCGCGGACGAGACCGCCCACCCCGAATTTGTCGCAGCTGACTTGATATCCCAGGCCGAACACGATGAGTTGGCCTCGGCTGTTTTGGTGACACCGTCCATGGAGTTGGCTCAACGGGTGGAGGCAGCCTTGGAGCGACAGGTTTCGACCACCACCCACCGTGAGCGTGTGACCACTGCTTTGACAGGCGAACAATCCGCGATTCTTGTGGTCGACACCCTCGAGAAAGCAGTGGACGTCGCGAATGCCCTCGCACCCGAGCACCTCGAGATCATGGTGGAATCACCAGAAGACATCCTGGCCAGTATTCGCCACGCTGGGGCGATCTTTGTGGGTGATTACACTCCCGTGAGCGCCGGAGATTACCTCGCGGGTTCCAATCACGTCCTTCCGACCATGGGGGGCGCGCGTTTCACCTCGGGACTGTCACCCCTCACGTTCCTACGCTCGCAGCAGGTTGTGGAATATGACAAAGCCGCTTTAGGGCAGGTGGCAGATGCGATTGTCGCCCTAGCCGAGGCGGAGAACCTCCCCGCGCACGGCGATGCAATAACGTCCCGATTCCCGGATTCAACCGAACTATAGGCTTGGCCCACCATGTATTGCCCGTTTTGTCGACACCCGGATAGTCGCGTTATCGATTCGCGGACGAGCGATGACGGTGTGTCCATCCGTCGTCGACGGCAATGCCCAGAGTGCGGCAGGCGTTTTTCTACGCTGGAGACAGCCAGCTTGAGCGTGATCAAGCGCAGTGGTGTCACGGAGCCCTTTTCTCGGGAAAAAATCGCCTCGGGGGTGAAGAAAGCCTGTCAAGGTCGGCCTGTGACGGATCAGGACCTTGCTCAGCTTGCCCAACGCGTCGAGGAGACGATCCGGCAAACCGGCGCATCCCAAGTGGACGCCAATGAGATCGGGTTAGCCATTCTGGAGCCACTTCGTGAACTCGACGAGGTCGCCTATCTTCGGTTTGCCTCCGTTTATCAAGCTTTCGAGAGCCTGGAGGACTTCGAGAGCGCTATCGATGCTTTACGCGATTCCGGATCGACGTCGCCCGGGGACGAGTGATGTACGAGGCCGTATTCTCGATTCTCAAACGCCTTGATCCTGAATTCACCCATCACCTGGGAATGATGGTGGTGCGGTTCGCAGGTACTGCGCTTGGCCAAATTCTTTTTCGCTCAGACAAAGCACTGTCACCGGCAATGCGGGTCGATACGTTGGGTCTTTCGTTTGAGTCACCGGTAGGTCTCGCCGCGGGTTTCGATAAAAACGCGGTAGCGATTAGGGGGTTTCACACCCTTGGTTTTGGGCATGTTGAAGTGGGGACGGTCACACCCCTGCCTCAGCCGGGGAATCCTCGCCCGAGGCTTTTTCGTCTTCCGGCCGATGGTGCCCTCATCAATCGGATGGGGTTCAACAATGACGGCGCGATCGCTGTCGCTGGTCGACTTCGAGCACTGCGTGAGCAAGGAGGAAAGCTTCCGATTATTGGCGTGAACATCGGAAAGAACAAGAGCACTCCGCAGGAGAACGCCATCGACGATTACATCGCGTGTACCGATGCTCTGGCGGCCTGGGCTGACTACCTCGTGGTAAATGTCAGCTCTCCGAATACTCCAGGGCTGAGGGGCCTGCAAGAGCGGGAAATGCTGGAACCCATACTTCGAGCCGTTCTTGATCACGCTCAGGACACCCCGGTGTTGGTCAAGATTGCCCCGGATCTGAGTGATGAGGCGATTGAGGATGTTGTTGATGTGGTGTGTGAGCTCGGGTTGGCGGGAATCGTTGCGACAAACACGACAATCTCTCGCGATGGACTCGCTACAGCCCAATCTGAAGTTTCGCGTATGGGGGAGGGCGGACTGTCGGGATCCCCCCTCAAAATCCGGTCCATAGAGGTGCTGAAGCTCATTCGCCACAGCCTGCCTCGCGAGTACTGCGTCATCAGTGTCGGAGGAGTGTTCCACGGTGACGATGTCGAGACGCTACTCGACCACGGGGCGACCCTGGTTCAGGCGTACACGGGCTTTGTTTACCGGGGCCCCTTCTTTGCCCGAAAGCTTCTCGAGGAAATAGGCGGTCGGCGTTAGCTCGGTTTTTCTCCGCGCTTAACCTGGGCCTTCGGAAGCCTGAGTCCTCGCATTTGAAGTGCTCGCATGGCGGCATACCAGCGCACACCATCCTCAACCTTGTCCTCACCGTATTTTGCGCGCAGTCCCTTGCGCACTCCGGCGCCAACAACGAAAGCGTCGACGATGGTGATGAGGAAGAACGCCCACAGCGCGACAATGGCGATGAACTGTGCCTCCAGAGAGGGCAAGAAGGTCGCGATGATGACGGCAAACATGATGGGAATCAGGAACTCACCGAAGTTCCAGCGAGCATCCACATAATCCCGAACCCACTTCTTTTGGGGCCCCTTGTCCCTCAGCGGCAAGAACTTTTCTTCACCATTAGCGAGACCGAGGCGGGCGCGTTCGCGTTCTTTCGAAACTCGCGCCCGAGCCTCCTTGCGATTATTCGACACCAGCGGTCGCTTCAACTGGGCCTCGCGGTCCCGACGGCGGGGGGTCGGGCGACCTTTGCCCGCTGCCTCCACGCTTTCGTCGTGCGATGAATCCTGTGCCACGAGACCTACTCCTGCCTGAAAAACGTAATGCTCTAGGGTACCCGGAGAATCGTGAGGTGTTCCTCGGTGAGCTCCAGCTGGTTACGAGGTTCGAGAGCTACACTGGGGGGTGCTCACGAAAGGATGGCTCGATGACCGACACGCTCAACCAGACTCATGGAGTTTCTTTGACCGACCAGGCAGCGACGAAGGTTCGTAACCTCCTGGAGCAAGAAGGACGAGATGATCTGCGCCTTCGCGTGGCGGTCCAGCCTGGAGGCTGTTCGGGATTGATCTACCAGTTGTTCTTCGACGAGCGACTTATGGAAGACGATTTGGTGAAAGATTTTGCTGGCGTAGAGCTCGTCGTCGACAAGATGAGTTCGCCCTACCTGGACGGTGCCACGGTGGACTTTGAGGACACAATCCAGAAGCAAGGCTTCACGATCGACAACCCCAACGCCCAGGGCAGTTGCGCCTGCGGCGATAGCTTCTCCTAACCCTGAAAAAAGCCTCCCAGACCGCCCTGTCTGAGAGCGGTCGCCAGGGCCGATGCCCTAGACTGGGGGTTACAAGCTTGGTGGACAAGGTGAAAGGTTTGTTGTGCGCCACACCCTCACTCGGAGCCTGAAGGGCGCCTCTCTTCTCACCGTTTTGGCCCTTGTTTTGGCCGGCTGTACCTCGCAAAGCACGTTGGGGTGGTTGCCAACCGAGCGTGGCTTGACGAACCAGGTCGATCGCGTGATTGATCTCTGGGTTGTCTCCTGGGTCGTGCTCCTCATTGTGGGTGTGATTACGTGGCTGCTTATCATTTGGGCGTCGGTGGTGTACCGCCGTCGTCGCGGACAAACCGGGCTTCCCGCCCAGCTCCGCTACAACATGCCCATTGAGACGTTCTATACCGTGGTTCCGCTCATTTTGGTGTTGGGCTTTTTTGCCTTCACTGCTCGTGACCAGACCATCATTGAGGCACCGCTGGACGAGCCAGATGTGTCGATCGAGGTCTACGGCAAGCGTTGGGCTTGGGACTTTAACTATCTCAACGAGAATGTCTACCTCTCCGGCATTCAGGGTCAGGAGCTCCCTGGTGGGGGAGTCGACAATGAGCTGCTTCCGAAGCTCTACTTGCCGGTGGACCAGAAGGTTGAAATCAAAATCGAGTCCAGGGATGTCATTCACTCGTTCTGGGTTATCGACTTCCTGTACAAGAAGGACATGATTCCGGCTCGCACCAATTACTGGTACTTCATTCCGCAGGAAGAGGGCGTGTTCCGCGGCAAGTGTGCGGAGTTGTGTGGTGAATACCACTCTTTGATGCTTTTTGAGGTTCACGTTGTCTCCGAGCAGGAGTACAACCAGCAGATTCAAGCGCTTCGAGCCCAAGGCAACGTGGGTCGCTTAGGGCCCGAGGCGAGTGTGTTGCAGAACCTTCCCGGAACCGGCGCGTTTAGTGAGAGCGAGTAGAAACAGATGACCACGACAGCTCCCCGTCCCTCCGTTACGGAGACTCCTCAGGGTCTCTCCAATGCCACGGTGGCTCGCAAAGGCAATGTCTTTGTGGAGTGGATTACCACGACAGACCACAAGAAAATCGGTTATCTCTACCTGATTACGTCCTTCCTGTACTTCCTCCTGGGTGGGGTTATGGCTCTGGTTATCCGGGCTCAGCTCTTTGCCCCGGGGCTCGAAATTGTGGCGACGAAGGAGCAGTACAACCAGCTCTTCACCATGCACGGCACAATCATGTTGCTGATGTTCGCGACACCGTTGTTCGCCGGTTTTGCCAACGTGTTGATGCCGCTGCAGATCGGGTCGCCCGATGTTGCGTTCCCTCGTTTGAACGCGCTTGCATATTGGTTCTTTAGCTTCGGGTCTTTGATCGCGGTCGCAGGGTTCCTCACCCCGCAGGGCGCCGCGTCGTTCGGCTGGTTTGCTTATACGCCACTGTCGAGCCAAACGTTCTCACCGGGTCTTGGGGGTAACCTGTGGGTCTTCGGGCTGGGCTTGAGTGGTTTCGGGACCATTCTCGGTGCGGTGAACTTCATCACCACCATCATCACGATGCGTGTACCGGGTATGACTATGTGGCGTATGCCGATTTTTACCTGGAACACCCTGGTGACGTCAATCCTCGTCCTGCTCGCGTTCCCCGTCCTCGCAGCAGCCATGCTGGCTCTCGGATCTGACCGCGTGTTCGGTTCTCACGTCTATGACGCGGCGAATGGAGGGGCGATCCTGTGGCAACACTTGTTCTGGTTCTTCGGACACCCAGAGGTCTACATCATCGCGCTTCCGTTCTTCGGAATCGTGTCGGAGATTTTCCCGGTCTTTAGCCGCAAGCCCATCTTTGGATACAAGACGCTGGTGTACGCGACGATTGCGATTGCGGCTCTTTCGATGACGGTGTGGGCTCACCACATGTACGTCACCGGTTCGGTGCTACTTCCCTTCTTTGCTTTGATGACGATGTTGATTGCGGTTCCCACCGGTGTGAAGATTTTCAACTGGCTGGGCACGATGTGGCGGGGATCAGTGACGTTTGAAACGCCCATAGTCTTCGCTTTGGGGTTCCTGATTTCCTTCGTCTTTGGTGGGTTGACGGGAGTCATTCTGGCTTCGCCACCCCTGGACTTCCACGTCTCCGATAGTTACTTCGTGGTCGCTCACTTCCACTACGTGGTCTTTGGAACCGTCGTGTTTGCGATGTTCGCAGGGTTCTACTTCTGGTGGCCGAAGTTCACCGGCAAGATGCTCAACGAGTCGCTGGGACACGTTCACTTCTGGATTCTGTTCGTCGGCTTCCACATGACCTTCCTCATCCAGCACTGGCTCGGTGTGATGGGTATGCCTCGTCGTTACGCCACCTACCTGCCAGAAGATGGCTTCACCTGGATGAACCAGCTCTCTACGGTGGGTTCGGTTCTGCTGGCTCTGTCGATGATTCCGTTCCTCTTGAACGTGTATCTCACCGCGCGCAACGGTCAGAAGGTCACCGTGAACGACCCGTGGGGTTACGGCCGGTCCCTGGAGTGGGCGACGTCGTGTCCTCCGCCTCGCCACAACTTCACGTCAATTCCTCGCATCCGCTCCGAGTCGCCCGCCTTCGACCTGAATCACCCCGAGGTGGACCTTCCTCCGCTGGAGGCTCCCCCTAAGGTTTCGGCGAAAGCATCGAAGTAGGTATCCCACTATGAAGACAAACATCGCCGTACTGTCGGTCCTCACGGTCTATTTCTTCATTCTCGCTGCTGTGTACACAGTGTGGTCACTGATCGACGGAGGAAGAGTGGAGTGGGTGGGAACGCTCGCTATAGTCCTTAGCGGGACACTCACCGTCTTTATCGCCTTCTACCTTCAGGTCCAACTGAGGAACCAGGGTGGCGATCTTCCCGAAGACAAGCTGGATGCTGAAATTGATGACGGAGACCCCGAAATCGGCTTTTACAGCCCCTGGAGCTGGTGGCCGATCGTTCTGGCCGGAGGAGCCGCTGTAGCTTTCCTCGGACTTGCTGTCGGGTACTGGGTCTCGCTCTACGCTTTGCCTTTTGTGTTGATCGGAATCGTGGGATGGACCTACGAGTACTACCGAGGATATTTTGCCCGCTAACTCACCGGTGATCCGGTTTGCCACCGAGGCCGATGCCCCCAGGGTTTTGGAGTTGGTGGCAAAACTAGGTCACGCTGTTCCGGTTGACCCCCAGGCTTTCTCCGAGGCTTTTCCTCAGGTCCTCGCTGACCACCCGCGCTCACTGCTCCATCTCGCCGAGGTGGATGGTGTGATCGCTGGCTACGCTCTGACCACCATCAATCCGTTGCTCTATACCAACGGTCCCTCGGCGCAGCTGCAGGAGATTGTGGTGGACGATTCAGTCCAAACCAGGGGAGTGGGCACTGCGCTGGTCCGTGCGGTCGAGCAGGCCTGTGAGGAAGCCGGTGTGACCCAGCTCACCGTTGCCTCGCGGCGCGCAGGTGGTTTCTATGATCGCTTGGGCTACACCCAGCAGGCCGAATACATGAGGCGCCTCTTCACCTAGACACCTTCGAGGGTGCACCACCCTCGACTTGTGCTCTCAGGCTAGTGCTTGCTTGCGCTTTCGAGTTCTTTGGCCTCGACGGGGAGCACACGGTCCTCAAAGAACCAGCGTGACACTCCAGCTCGCAGTCGCGTTCCCACCGTAATGCGACCCTCGTCGTTGGGGCGCACGGTGAGTGGCTGGTAGTCGTTGTAGTCGAGGAGCCTCCAGCTCTCGTACTCGTCGAGCTGCTCGTGAACTTCGACATACTCGCCGCCGGGCAGACGCACAATACGACCACTCTCGTAGCCGTGGAGCGCGATTTCGCGATCCTTACGCTGAAGAGCAAGGCAGGTGCGCTTGGTGATGATGAACGCCAGAATGGGCGCGGCAATCAAGAGGACCTGAAGGGTAGTGATGACACCCTCGATCGTCAGCTTGAAGTGCGTCGCGATCAGGTCGGAGCTCGCTGCCGCCCACAGCACGGCGTAGAAGACGACTCCAGCAGCCCCAATTCCGGTGCGCGTGGGGGCGTTGCGGGGACGCTCAGCGATGTGGTGCTCGCGCTTGTCGCCGGTCACCCATGCCTCGAAGAAGGGGTAGAGGGCCACGGCAGCCAGGAAGACGATAAGGATTACCGTGGGCACGAGAATGTTCATCGACCAGGTGTATCCGAAGAGCACAAACTCCCACCCTGGTGGAATCAAACGCAACGCTCCATCGGCAAAACCGATATACCAGTCGGGCTGTGTTCCCGCAGACACGGGGGAGGGGTCGTAGGGGCCGTAATTCCAAATCGGGTTGATGGTAAACAGTGACGCAATCACCATAATCACACCGAAGACCAGGAAGAAGAAGCCTCCAGCCTTCGCAGCGAACACCGGCATAACCGGCGAACCCACCACGTTGTCGTTGGTTCGTCCGGGACCCGCGAACTGGGTGTGCTTGTTCACCACAAGGAGAACCATGTGGATGGCCAGCGTGGCAATCAAAATTGCGGGCAGAAGCATGATGTGGAGCACATACAACCTCGGAATCACTTCCATGCCCGGGAACTCGTCACCGAAGAAGAGATAGGAGATCCACACTCCCACCACCGGGAAGGCTTTGATCATTCCATCGATGATGCGCAGACCATTCCCGGACAGGAGGTCGTCGGGGAGGCTGTAGCCGGTGAATCCTTCGGCCATGGCCAGAACGAAGAGCAGGAATCCGACAATCCAGTTGAGCTCGCGGGGCTTGCGGAACGCGCCGGTGAAGAAGACTCGAAGCATGTGGAGCGCAATCGAAGCGACGAAGAGCAAGGCTGCCCAGTGGTGGACCTGACGCATGAGCAAACCGCCCCGAATATCGAAGGACAGGTCCAAAGCAGTGTGATAGGCCACCGACATTTCGATGCCCTTGAGCGGTAGGTAGGAGCCTTCGTACTCGACATGGCTCATGGAGGGGTCAAAAAAGAACGTCAGGAAGGTTCCGCTGATGAGGATGACAACGAAAGAGTACAGAGCGACTTCACCGAGCATGAAAGACCAGTGGTCGGGGAAAATCTTTCGACCGAGTGCTTTGACAGCGGTCGAGGCGCTCGTGCGCTCATCGACGTAGTTAGCGGCCCAGTTGGTGAAGCGCATGCCTCGCCCCAGGTCAGTCTTTGGTGTGCTCTCTAGAGTGCTGCTCACAGTTCACGCTCCCAGAAACTTGGTCCAACAGGTTCAGTGAAATCGCTTTGTGCTACGAGATATCCTTCCGCATCAATGGTGATAGGAAGCTGAGGAAGGGGCCGTGCCGCGGGCCCAAAGATAACTTCACAGTGATTTGACACGTCAAACTCAGATTGGTGACAGGGACAGAGCAGGTGGTGGGTTTGTTGCTCGTAGAGAGCAACCGGACATCCGACGTGGGTGCAGATCTTCGAGTAGGCCACGATTCCTTGGTATGACCAGGACGCTTTGGCAGGGTCTTCGTTGAGTTCCTCGACCGGTAGGCGCATCAGCAGGACAGCAGCCTTAGCTTTTTCCTCCAGCTTGTGATGCTCCAGGTCTTTCCAACCATCTGGAACCACGTGGAAGGCCGAGCCGATAGTCACCTCGGAGGCCTTGATCGGAACACCGCTGGGATCGCGGGTGAGGCGAACTCCTTCGGCCCACATGGTCTGCTTCATCCGGGTAACAGGGTCGTCAGCAGGAGCGAGATCACGGAACAGAGCCACAGCGGGGATCGGCGCGGCAAGGAGTGCACCGATCAGCGTGTTCCGGACAAGAGAGCGACGGGTAAAGCCCGACTCTTTGTTGGCCTGTTGGAAAGTCTCTACGGCCGCCTGTCGAGCCTCTTCGGTTCCTCGGGTGGGGTGGCGCTCCTCCACGAGCTCGTGACCGTGCATGAGTGCTTTAGCCCATTGGACCGCTCCGATTCCGACACCGAGCAGCGCCGCAGAGAGGCCGAGTCCCACCATGAGGTTGTTGAGACGCACGGATGACATATCGCCGGGAATGATCGGGAAGACGACGTAGGCGATGGCCGCAAATACGCTGCCGATGATGGAGAGGAGGAAGAAACCGGCAATGCGGCGCTCCATGCCTTTGGCTTCCTTCTCGTCGAGGTCGGTGACGCGAAGGTGTTCAGGGGCAAGTCCAGGGTTCTGGGGTGCGCTGGAGCGCTCAACGGCGGTGCCAGGGTCCATCACTTCATCGTGGCCCGAGGGCTCGATTCCTGATGCTGGTGGCTTTTTCGCCATTGTGTGCAATCCCTTCCTATGCGCTTAGTTTGAACGAGCAGTCAGCCATACCGCGACGGCAACCAGTCCACCCAGCCCGATGAGCCAGATAAACAGCCCCTCCGACACAGGTCCCAGGCTTCCCAGTGAAAAACCACCCACTGAAGGATTCTCATCGAGGTACTTCAGGTAAGAGATAACGTCGTTCTTCTCTTCGGGGGTCAAATTCATGTCACTGAAGACCGGCATGTTTTGCGGACCTGTGACCATCGCTCCATAGATGTGAATGGGCTGGAGGTCACGCAAGTGCGGAGCGTACTTACCCTCGGTGAGGGCTCCACCTGCTCCGGCTACGTTGTGACACATGGCGCAGTTGATGCGGAACAGTTCTGCGCCGTTAGCGACATCGCCATCCGCCGCGTAGTACTGCGGATCGGGCATGCCCGGCCCTGGTGCGAGTGTTGCCACCCACGCTGCCATCGCGTCAATCTGAGGTTGCGTGAACTGCACGGGCTTTACTTCAGCCTGCGGACCCGAAGCGGCCATCGGCATGCGACCTGTTCCGACCTGGAAATCAACGGAGAGTGCCCCGACGCCAATCAGGGTAGGTCCGGCAACGGTGCCTTCAGCGTTGAGGCCGTGGCAGCTTGCACAGTTAGCGAGGAAGAGTTTCTCCCCCTCTTCCACCAGAGCTTCCTGAGACACGGGCGCATCCTGAGCGTGCGCAATTCCCGTGCTGGCAGCCGCGTATGCACCGCCAGTCACAAACAATCCAATGACGAGCAGGAGCGCACCCATAAGGGGGTGACGACGACCAGACCGGCGAGGGGAGCGGGAGGAGGGCATGGGGGAGTGCAACTACTTTCTCTTCGAGCTATCTCAGGATGTAAATGACGAGGAACAGACCAATCCACACCACGTCAACGAAGTGCCAGTAATACGAAACCACAATGGCGCTCGTTGCCTCGCGATGAGTGAAGTTCTTCACAGCGTATGCACGGCCGATTACCAGCAAGAACGCAATCAAACCGCCGGTCACGTGGAGACCGTGGAAACCCGTAGTCAAGTAGAAGGCCGACCCGTATGCATCAGACGCGAGAGTGACGCCCTCGGAGACCAAAATCGCGTACTCATAGACCTGACCCGCGACGAAGATCGCACCCATCGCGTAGGTGATAAAGAACCACTCGATCATGCCCCACTGGGTCGGTTTCCACCCTGTAGCGCGGGCTTGGAGTCGCTCAGCGGCGAAGACACCGAACTGAGCGGTCACACTGGAGAGCACCAGGATTGTGGTGTTGACGGCTGCAAAGGGGATGTTGAGAAGCTCAACCCGGGATTCCCATAGTTCTGGAGATGTTGAGCGGAGCGTGAAGTAAATCGCGAACAAACCCGCGAAGAACATGACCTCGCTTCCCAGCCACACAATGGTGCCCACAGCAACGACGTTGGGTCGATTCACCGTGGGCGCAGAAAATCCTGGTGTCAGAGAAGCGCTACTCACCCCTCCATTATGCCTGATGTGAGACTGGGACTTTGCCCCACGACATGCCCGTTGAGGCCGATAACATGGGCTTTATGTCCACCGAATTCTCGTGGCCCGAGACTCTGACTCAGCTTCTGGAGCGCCGCGACTTGAGTGTTGCGCAAGCCAGCCTCGCGATGGAAGCAGTGATGGCGGGGGAGGTTACTGACGCCCAGATGGCCGCCTTTTTGGTCGCGCTGCGCGGTAAGTCAGAGACCGTGGACGAAATCGTGGGGTTCCGCGATGCCGTGTTGAAGCACGCTGTTTCGCTCCCTATCGACCCGATGGTCCTGGACATCGTGGGGACCGGGGGAGACCCATACGGAGCTGTCGTTAACGTCTCCTCGATAGCCTCAATCGTCGCCGCAGCTGCAGGAGTCCCGGTCGTGAAGCACGGCAACCGAGCTGCGAGTTCGGCGTCCGGTGCAAGTGATCTTCTGGGAGCCCTAGGGGTCAATTTAGAACTCGAGCCCACCGAGGTCGCCCGCGTCTTCCATGAGGTGGGAATCACGTTTGTGTTCGCCGCAAAGTTCCATCCAGGATTCCGTCACGCTGCGACCGCGCGGAGGGAGATTGGTATTCCCACGGTGTTCAACATTCTGGGACCGCTGTGCAATCCCGTAAGGCCAGAGGCGAGCGCGGTGGGGGTGAGTAACCTAGGGCGAGTTCCGCAGGTGGCCGGAGTGTTCAGGACGCGTGGTGCGACCGCTCTGGTTTACCGCGGGGATGATGGAATCGACAAAATGACCACCACCGGTCACTCACATGTGTGGGAGGTTAGCCGGGGACAGATCTACGAGCACGATGTCAATTCGGAGGAGTTGGGTCTCGCTAAGGCGAAGCCAGAGGATCTCCTGGGTGAGGGTCCTGAGCACAATGCGAAACTGGCTAGGAGCGTCCTTGCGGGCGATCCTGGACCTGTCAGGGACATCGTCGTACTGAATGCCGCTGCGGGATTGGTGTCTTTCGCCTTGGCGGAGAACCCCGAGGAACGTGCGCGACCACTCATGGAGCGTCTGGGCGAAAAGATTGCCCTCGCTCAGTCAACAATTGATTCCGGTCTCGCCGACCAGAAACTCTCGGAGTGGGTTGCCTCCACTCAGAGCTGAGAGCGGGGAGCGGGCTCTCGTCGTGCAACCGAGAGGGCATCTTCCTCAATCTGACATAATATAGATTATCGGAGACTATAACAAAAAAGCTAGTCTCCTCATTACCCCAGGAAGTGGCTCTGGTTCATAAGGCTCGCTACGAGCCTCCAGCTCATCCGCGGTGAACCAATCCCATTGAGTGACATCGACGTGTTCCTCTGCAGTCCAAAACGTGTTGAGAGGTTCGAAACGATCGCTTTGCACCAGAAAGTATTCGGCGTATCCCCGATTGTGATCTGCCTGATCAAAACTGACGTCAAAACTGTAGGTCCACACCGGCCGACCTGCATCGTCAAACTGGCGACCAGTTTCTTCCCGTAACTCCCGAAGTGCCGCCTCTTCGTGTGTTTCTCCTGGATCCACACCGCCGCCTGGAGTGATCCAGCGCGCAAAACCCGAGGAATCAGGCGCGGCAGTCATAAAAAACAGGCAAGCACCCTGGGGGTCCATCAGCAGGACCCTGCTGGTGAGCCTGAGTGCGTCCTTCGGTGCCACTAGGTGGTCTGGAAGCTAGAAATATCGCCTACAAGCCTGGTGTGGTCCTCAGGAATATCCTCGACAGCGGCCAAGGCAACCTCAGCGGCGAATTCTTCGACGTTGTAGAGCTTTCCCACCTGTTCCTTGCGCTGGTCGATAACGCCCGGATTTGCCCGATTAAGCAGCGTTGCGGTCACCGTACCCTCGATCATGTCGCCCGAGACCACCACAAAATCGATACCCAGCTCCTTCATTTGGTCATTCATTCCCCGGAGCGCATCCTCACCAGCCCGCTTCGAGAGCGCCACGGGCAAATACTCGGGCATTGTCTCTACTTCCCTGATGAAATGAGCCTGGTGGCTTGTGACGAACACCACACGAGCACTGCGCTCCATCAGCGGTAACGCGCTCATTAAGAGCCCCACCTGGGCGTCCCGATTGAGCTTCATGGCGTAGTCCTCACCCATATCGGCTTCCATACCGCCCGAGGCGTTGAGGATCAACAGGTCAAGTCCACCCAGCTGCTCTTTAATTTCACCGAGCATCCTGGCAACACCAACAGGGTCGGTGAGATCGGCTCCCACCGCCATCGCTGAACCGCCAGCAGCCTCGATGGTGTCGACCAGCTTCTGTGCGCGTGCCTCTTTGTTCCGGTAATTCACCACCACGGTCGCACCCGCATCCGCGAGGTATTCGGCAGTTTTGGCGCCAATACCTCGCGAAGAACCCGTAATGAGTGCTCTCGCGCCCGTGAGTTGGCCTGGAGTCAGCGGATTGGTCATTGCTCGAGCCTATAAGTTTCGGCGTAACTTTCGATGCTTATACTTACCGGGCGCGTGTAATCGCGTGGATCTGAGGGTGTATGGCGTTCTTAGAGGGTTCCTATCCCCGTGTGATTGCCCACCGGGGACTCGCGCTCGACCACCCGGAGAACACTCCAGGAGCGTTCCGCGCCGCGTTGGAGGCCGGAGCGGACATCCTGGAAACCGACGTTCACGTCTCTCGTGACGGCGCGGTGATTGTCGCTCACGACCCGGATTTGACTCGAGTGGCCGGTCGGCCGGGTTTGGTGTCCGACTTCACAGCCGACCAGCTGGCCACCATCGATTTGGGCTCTGGTCAAGGGTTTTCGACCCTCGATCAGGTTCTGACCGAGTTCCCCACAGCGAAATTCAATATTGATCTGAAGTCCCGCGCCGCGGTGGAGCCCTTCGCGGAGCTCATTCGCTCTCATAAGGCGGAAAATCGGATTCTTGCCACCTCATTCGACGAGCCCACCCGCCAAGCCGTTATCAACCTCCTTCCCGACGTGGTGAGTAGCACCTCGCAGAGTCTGGTTATTCAGGCTCGTGTACGAACGTGGTTGGGTTTGCCCTCAGAAAAGTGGCTCGTGCCCCCTGAAGTCGTTGCGCTTCAAATCCCACCCGCCCACTGGGGATTTGCTTTAGTAACGCCCAGCATGGTTCGCCTGGCTAAGCGACGAGGACTGGAAATTCATGTGTGGACGATTAACAGTCCTGAGGACATGAAGCGGCTATGGCAGATGGGTGTCCACGGAATTGTGACCGATCGTAGTGATCTGGCCGTTGAGGTTCGCGGAGAACTTTTCCCCGAACTCACACTCGATTAGCCCCACTCCTCTGCCCACTGCGACGTCGGTACTCCCCCAGCCCCGCAATACCGATTCCGCTGAGGGTGAATCCGACGATGAGGAGCTCGAGGTTTCGACCGATAAGGGTGGCCGGGGTGGTGTGGGTCGCCAGTGGCACATCGAGGAGCATGTAGCCCTCTTCATAGGTCGGCAATCGATCGAGCTCCCTCCCCCGAGGGTCGATCACAGCGCTGGTGCCCACGGTAGAAATATTGACCACGCTGCGACCGGTCTCGATAGCTCTCATCCGAGCGATCGAGAGTTGCTGAACACTCTGGTCGGTGCGACCAAAGTCGGCGTTGTTAGTCGGGGCGAAAATAATGTTCGCGCCCGAATCCATCATCGACCAGAGGATTTCGTCATCAACGATGTCGAAGCAGATGGCGATTCCTGCTCTCGCTCCGTCGACGTCGAATACGGTGTCGCGCTCGCCAAATGAATAGTCCCTGGGCACCATCGAGAACAGGCTGGGAGCCAGCGGATAGAAGAAATCACGCCACGGGAGGTATTCGGCGAAGGGAACGGGATGGATCTTGTCGTACTGATCGCGAACGATATCCCGGCCGCTGGCAGCATCGTATTCCCAGAGCAGCATACTGTTGAACGTTTCATCCCCATCCCTGGTGATGGTCCCCACCACGAGCGGAGCATTCATCTCCCGGGACACCTCGGAGACGACTTTCGTCGCATCCTGGAAGCGCAAAGGGTCAATATCGGAGGCGTTTTCTGGCCATATGACCACATCGACGTCTGTGCCAAATAGGGGTGAGGTCACACGGTAGTGGTCCGCGAGGTTGTCTCCACGGTCGTAATCTGCAAACAATCCGGCATCAGCGTTTCCCTGCACCGCGAGCACCCGGATCGACCCGGACTCGTAGACCGGCCACGCGGGCCACATCACCAGCGCCGTGCCAGCGGCCCACGCGAGCGCAATCCGGGTGTCCCAGGTGAGCCGATACTCCGCGAGAAGAGCAATCAGAAAGGCCATGAAGAAAGCGAGGAGGAAGCTCATTCCCGATGTCCCCAGCCACGCCACCCACGGCGCCAGAGTGCTCTCCGATTGGCTTTGCGCAATCCTGGCCCAGGCAAAGCCGCCGAAAGGAAAGACCGACGACACAGCTTCTCGTGTCATCCAGGCTCCGCCGACCAGGGCGGGAGTCAGCACGAGGCGGCCGGCGAGCCCCGGCCAATGCCTGGACCCGTAGTGCCAGGCCAGCCCCACGAGCCCCATGCCGAGGCCGAAGAAGAACACCTGCGCCAGTGTCAGGGCAATCCAGGGAATCAGGCCCAAATACACGGTGAGCCACCAAATGAGGATGCCAAAGAAGGAGAATCCCCCGACCGCACCCACGAGCAACGATGCGCGGAGCGAGAGCCCCCGCACCGACCACAGCATCAGACCAAGACCGAGGAGAGCCAGCGGCCAGATGTCGTAGTCAGGGAACCCGAAATCCATCACCCAACCGGCAAGAACCGCGGTGAACAGTGCGACGGGCGCAGAAGGCGCGAGTCGCAGGTGGTTGCGCTGGTCGAGGAAGGAGGGAGCCATCATCAGCCTCGTAGCCTAAGCGACGCTACTGAGAGCAACAATGCCGCGGAAAATGAGCGCACGTGCTTCGAGAGCGGTGTGGTGGAGGGGTCCCACGCCCACCGTAATGATCTGATCGAGAACATCAACGCACTGTTTACACCAGCGCACAAAATCTCCCACCTGAACCTCATCACCTTCGAGGATGTCATCGAGGTGATGGCCCTTGGCCCAGCGATACACCGCCAGTGCGAGGTGGGGAGCAAGCTCCGACCCGACCGGAAGTTGATGGCGAAGCTCCACCTCGGTGATTCTCTGGTGGAGCCGTCTCGTGTGGTCGAGCGCGCCAGGAAACGCACCACCAGGTAAGAAACGAGGGTCAATCGGGCCATCGTCCCGCCTAGGTTCGTACACCATCGTGGCCACCATGGCGGCGAGTTCTGCCGCGTCGAGCTCGCTCCAGGCGTGCCGGCGCAGACACTCTGCGACCAGAAGGTCGCGCTCTCCATAGATGCGCCGGAGGGTCGTGCCGTGCTCCGTAATCTCCACAGCGTCCTCCTTGGACCGGAGGTATCCGGTGTCGAGGAGAACTTCCATCACCCGCGTGAAAGTGGCCGAAATGGCGCCAGTCCGTCTGCGAATTTGAGCCCGCAGCTTTTCGGTCTCTTTTTCCAGCTTCCACCAACGCTCTGACCAGCGGGCGTGAGCCTCCCGATCGGGACAGCCGTGGCAGGGGTGGTGAGACAGCGCAGTGCGCAACCGGGCAATATCGTGGGACGAGCTCTCGCTCTTCTTCGAGCCGTGCCCGCGTTGCCGCTCGAGGTTGCTCAGTTCCCGTCGCAGTGCGCCGTATTCGGCAAAGTCACCGAGGTGACACACCATGGATTCCTGGTAGCCCTGGAGTGATTCTTCTTTGGTTCGAACCTGCCTGGCGAGTTCGACCACGTGGCGATCGGCTTGAAACTGTGCGAATGAGGATTCGAGGATGCTCCGAGTGTGGTCCACACCAAATTGGGCTATCAGGTTGACCGCCATGTTGTAGGTCGGTGCAAAGCTTGATTTCAGCGGATACGAGCGCCTAGACGCGAGTGCCGCTACCGCCTCCGGGTTGATACCGGGCTGCCAGATGATGACGGAGTGGCCCTCGTCATCGATTCCTCGACGCCCCGCGCGCCCGGTGAGTTGGGTGTATTCCCCGGCGGTAATAGGAACCCGGGCTTCGCCGTTGAACTTGTCGAGCTTCTCGAGGACCACGGTACGCGCGGGCATGTTGATTCCCAGCGCAAGCGTTTCGGTAGCGAACACCACTTTGAGCAGCTTCCTCCGAAACAGTTCCTCGACGACTTCTTTGAACATGGGGAGCATTCCCGCGTGGTGGGCTGCAACTCCGCGGAGAACCCCATCCAGCCACGCGTCATACCCCAAGACTCCCCGATCTTCGTCGTCGAGGCGATCGAGCCGCTCCTCGACCAGATCCAGAATCTCGGAACGCTCCCGCTCACTCGTGAGGGCGACACCGCGCGTCAGAACCTGCGACACCGCCTGGTCGCAGCCCGCCCGGGAAAAGATAAAGAAGATGGCGGGTAAGAGATCCTGGTCATCGAGCAACGAAATGACGTCGGAGCGATACACCCTGTGTCGTCGATCCTCAAAGCGTTGATAGCGGGGCGCGCCCCGTCCCCTACTCCCCCGCCCCGTCGAGCTGCGACCCAGCATCTGCGAGGTTTGCACCACCTCCGGGTTCACCTCGAGTTTGCCCCTCCGGGTATGAAAGAGCGGGAGTAGTTTGTGCGCAAACATCATGTGCTGGTGGAGCGGAACAGGACGGTCCTCACTCACGATCACCTCGGTGTGACCCCGGACGGTTTGGAGCCAATCTCCAAACTCCTCGGCATTCGACACGGTGGCGCTGAGCGAAATCAATTGCACAACAGCGGGCAAGTGGATGATGACTTCTTCCCAGACAGCTCCGCGGAATCGATCCGCGAGGTAGTGCACCTCGTCCATGATCACGTAGCCCAGATCATCCAGAAGATCACTTCCGGCGTAGAGCATGTTGCGTAACACCTCGGTGGTCATAATGACGATCCGCGCCCGGGGGTTGATACTGCTATCGCCGGTGAGAAGACCCACCTCCTCCGCGCCGTAGGTCGCCACAAGTTCCTGAAATTTCTGGTTCGACAGGGCTTTCATGGGTGTCGTGTAGAACACTTTCACGCGCGCTTGCCGCATCGCCAAATGCACGGCAAACTCCGCGACAATCGTCTTTCCCGCTCCTGTGGGCGCTGCCACCAAGACACCCCGGCCATCCTCGACCGATTCGCACGAGGCCACCTGGAAGGGGTCTAGATCAAAACCGAGGTTCTGGCGAAAAGCCTCGAGCTGGGGATGCTTGCTCCTCGAGCGAGCAGCCTGAAACTTTTCCGCGGGACTGGGCGTTGACATCCTCCAGCGCTCTAGATCTCAGCGCCGTTATGCAGAAGTTTTGCGGCCTTCTTCGCTTGCCGACGATCGTGTAACCAGGCGATTCCTGCGGCCAGGAAGTACAGAATCACCATCGGAATCGCCAGGAGAATCATCGAGACCACATCCGCGGCGGGGGTGGCGAGGGCGGTGAAGACGGAAATCACCACAATCGCCCAGCGCCAGCCCTGAATAATCGCCTTGGCGCTGAGAACACCGATCACATTGAGCAACACGAGGAACACAGGAAGTACGAAACCCACACCCACGGCAACCACCAGTTTGAGCGCAAAATCCAAATACACTTTCGCGGTCAACAAAGTGGAGGACTGTTCGGGGGCAAAACCGGTCAACAACACCACAATGTTGGGAAGCACCCACCACCCCATGGCGACCCCGGCAAAGAACAGCGGAACCGCTGCCGAGAGAAAACCGAGAGCGTAACGGCGCTCTTTGCGCATCAGGGCAGGAACAAAAAAGGCCCAAATTTGATAGAGCCACACCGGTGCTGCCATAACAATGCCGAGCACAAAAGCAATAGCAACTTTCGTGTCAAAGGCTTCGGTGACCGAGGTGTAGTTGATATCTGCGTCGCGGTTGCGCTCCCGGGCAATCTCCAGAATGGGTTCACTCAAGGCCTCCCAAACGGGGTCGGCCAGAAACCAGCCACCCACGGCCGCCAGCACGATAGAAATCCCGATAATCCCCAACCGACGGCGAAGTTCAACGAGGTGCTCGCCGAGGGACATCCGCCCTTCAGGAGATCGGCGCCTACGGGCAGCCACGATTAGCGCTTGGAGTCGTCGGAACCCTCGGATCCGGACGAGTCAGCTGAATCGCTGGAATCGTCTCCCGGGCGAACCTCGCTCTTGAAAATCTTCAAGGACTGACCCAGGCTTTTTGCCAACGCCGGAAGTTTAGGGGCACCAAAGAGCAACAGAATTACGACCAAAACAATGAGACCGGTCCAGCCTCCGAGATTTCCCGACATCCTCTAGCCTCTCTGTGGCGTGTGGTGGCAAAAGTGTAGCACCGGCGGAATCTAGGACACTGAGCCGTAGCGCTCCAGCGCACGCGACGCAAACTCCGCGACCGCCTCGCGCGCCGAGCCAGGAGCTACCACCGTGACCATGCCGGGGTGCGACCCCACAAACTGGGTCAACGAACCGTAATGGGCAAACGGTATCTCTATTCGGACAGAGTCCTCAGAAGCAGGCGGGGCAAAGCCGCGCGGAAGATAATCGGCTATGAGAGGCAGTGCTCGAGCTGGGCACTCGATCGTCACCATGACATCGCTGGGTGAAGGGTCAAAAAGCTCCGACGAGATGTCATCCACGACCGAAGCGTGATCTCGTTGAGCCTCACCAGTGAGCGCCACAGAATCCATGTAATCGACACGGAATGTGCGCAGCGCTTGCCGGGTGTGACACCAAGCTCGCAGGTACCAGGTCGCGTCCCTGGATTCGAGCAGGAGGGGGTCGAGTGTTCTGGAGCCAGACTCCCCTCGCTTGTTGTGGTAGACCGCGGTGATCGACTGCCGAGACTCAATCGCGTCGGTGAGCGCACTCACGTGCTCTGCTACAGCAACCGGGTCCACGGCGATGCGGACCGGCTGGGAGTTTCCGGTGCCCACGCGAAGCTTCGCCATAACCTCCTCGAGGTCTGCGCGCGAGGAGTAAGCAGGATGCGATGCCAAATATTGCAATCCGGCGAGAAGAGCCGTGGCCTCTCTCGCGCTAAAGCGAGGTTTGCTATCGAGCGCGACCGTATTCCACAACGTGATGGTTTTCTCGCGTTCAAAGAGATCCCAGTCGATATCGAACAAGTCCAGGTGAGAGTAAGCGAGATTGTCGCCAGGTATTCCCGCGCAGGCGATGAGTTCGACCGCCCGAGAAATGTCGGCTTCACTTCGGCCAAAGTGTTCGGCTGCCTCTGCAACGCTCACCTCGCCCCGGTCGAGGACGTAGGGAACCAGAGCGAGTAACACCAAGAGGTTGTCTGATGTGGTGGGGCGGGGGCTCGACTTAGCCATGATCAGCCACCAGTTGTCGCAGGTTATCCATCACTCGATCGCGTAACTCTGCTGGCTCGTGGACGACGACATCGTCTCCGAACGATGTCAGTTCGGCAGCAAAAATATCCACATCGGTGTAGTGCACACCCAGATACTCGGCACCAATCTTGGTGTCGCGACGCTGGGATAGGGCGCTCCACGCGTCAGAATCTGGTCTTACTTCGAGTGTTGCCACTTGGCGCTGGTAGAGATCGGCGAGATCAGTGAGAGCCTCCTGGGTGACGCTCTCCGGCGAGCCCACTGCCGGAGTATCGAGGAGACGAACCGTTGACACCATCCGTCGAAGGAGGAACGTCTTGAACTGGTGTGTCGAGGTCTCCTGGCTGTACAGGTGCCACCGTCCCTCGTGGTTGACCAGCGCAAGCGGAGAAACCTGGCGGGTTGATGCGGCTGACTCCCCCGGCTTGAGATAGTCAAACTCGACCTGCACTTCGCGCTCCAGGGCTTCTTGGAGAGCGGTCAGAGCAGGGTCTCTCGTGCTAATCAGAGGCGCAAAACCCATGAGTGGTTCGTCAATGGTGACCCCAAAAGATTGCAGTTTTCTCGTCGCAATGTGGGCCTCTTTGGACAGTGTTCCCTCCCGCCAGAGGGTGGCCGCGAGGTTGAGCAAGGCAATATCTCGGGCGGTGAACTCGACACCATCGGGCAGGTCGTAGTCACCTTTGGGTATGCGATACAGCGTGTTCTTGTTGTTGCCATCATCCTCAGGTGGGATGGTGGCCTCGAGCGGTATGCCCAAGTCGCGAAGGGAGTCCTTATCGCGCTCAAATCGGCGTTCCAAACTTTCCCGCGACATACCCGCTTCGGTATCTTCCCGATACCCGCGCACCGTCGACAGAATTTGTTCCTTGGTCAGGCCATAGCTGGTGGCCATTAGCGCAAGAATGAGGTGGAAGAGCCTGTCCTCTGGGTTGACGCTCGCTGCTCCCGCGCTCATGGGCTCATCCTAAGCCTCGCCCCTCATGAGCGCTCTAGTTGGTCACACCCAGGATGTCGAAGACGAAGACCAAGGTCTGGTTTTCGGTCACTCCCGGGGGGAGGTTCTCCGGCTGATATCCCAGTTGCGGGGGAACCGAGACGAGAACCTGGGACCCCACGGTCTTTCCAATCAGAGCTTGGGCAACACCGGGGACTACCCCCTCACCCGTTGCCGAAGTTGTTTGATCCTCGGCGATCAGATTGAGCGGAACTCCTTGGTCAAAACTGGAGATAAAGACTCGGCGTGTATTCCACACCACACCGGTGAAGTGGGTGGTGACGATGTCACCCCGTGTGATGGGTTCACCGTCGCCCATCTTGAGAACTGACACGCGAAGTTCATCGGGGATGGGGGCGTTGGGAAAGGAAAAACCATGGTGTCCAGTTGGAGCCTGGGTAATGGTGGGCAGACCCGATTGCGGGAGCCTTACCGACCCATCCGCGAGAGCCGGGTACGTTGCGTGAACATCGATGAGCGCCACAACAGTGGAGGAATTCTGGATGTAGTCATCCTCCTCAATGGGGCCAAAAATGTCGGAGAGCACTGTGGTCACCACGACCTGGGACCCTGGTTTCTGGCACTCCAGGACGTCACCAAAGAAATCTTCGACCTCCGGCGCTACTGGTCGCCGAACCGGGTTAGCGGGGTTGTAACTCGATCCCGTGAGGTATCCCTCATCGCTCCCGACAAACACACTGACGTCGAAATCGACGTAACCGCCTGCTCGTGCTGGTTCTCCCTCCCCTTCACTTAAGACCGTGACCTGGCGGTCAGGTGAAATGAGTGGTGTCGGAAAAGAGGCCTGTGGTGTTCCTGAGTCGCCGGTGGTGGCAGTCACCAAACGAGATGCGCTGCCGCTGGAATACGGTGCCTCACAGACCCGCTCCTCCTCGGCTGCCTGTACCGCAGTGAATGCCAGCGCTCCTCCCGCGGAGACGACGAGAGCGGAAATACCGAGGACACCGACGAGGGAGAATTGGGGCATTACCCCAGTCTACGGGGCGTGCCTTAGAGATTCTTTCGCGTCGATTTGGCTGCCCGGCCCTGGGCTTCCCGCATCGTTTTGCGGATTTTTTTATCACTCGCGTACCGTTGACCGGTTGCTCCCGGCGTCCACACTTCGACGTCATCGTCTGAGTATTCGGGCTTGACCCCTCGGCGCTTGGTCTCGGGCAATGAGACTCCCGCAGCAAGTGCTCTCGCGGTCATCAGAAAACCCGTGTGCCCAATCATCCGGTGTTCGGGTCGAACAGCGAGACCCTCAACGTGCCAGGGCCGTAGCAAAACCTCCAGTGATTCAGGATGGGTGAAACGGCCAGAGGCCCTGACTTCTTCGACCACGCGTGAGAGCTGAGTCACCGTTGCCACGTAGACGGCGAGGACACCTCCAGGAGTGAGGACGTGGCTCACCGCAGCGATGCACTCCCAGGGAGCCAACATGTCTAACACCACCCTGTCGACACTGCCCTCGGGGTGGGCCAGAGCGAGCTCCTGGAAATCTCCGACCTCTATAGTCCACTGGGGTATGGAGTGCCCGAAAAAGGTTTCCGCGTTGGCCTTAGCTATCTCCGCAAATTCGTCCCTCCGCTCGAGAGATGTGAGAGCGCCCTCCTCGCCGATTGCTCGAAGGATAGACATGCTGAGCGCTCCCGAACCGACCCCCGCCTCCATGACCCGGTGACCCGGCTGGATGTCGGCCAACGAGACAATCTGGGCTGCGTCCTTGGGATAGATGATGGCTGCGCCCCGAGCCATGGAGAGAACAAAATCAGAGAGCAGGGGTCGAAGAGCTAGGTAGGGAATATCCCGGTCAGTGTTTACCACCGAGCCCTCGGGGAGACCGAGGACGTCGTCGTGGAGGATCTGACCTTTATGGGTGTGAAAGCTTCCCCCTTTTTCTAGGGTGACGGTGTGCAGGGTTCCTTTGGGCCCCCGCAACTGAACGTGGTCACCAACCTGAAATACACCTCGCCGAGGGGTCATGCCGAGCCCACCATTCGCTCCGTCCGCCAGACCTCGCGGAGGTGATCCACGGTCACACCCTCGAGTGATGACCACATGACGTGGACCGAGCTTTCTGGAATACCGACATGCAGGGGAATTCCGATCGTGACGGCTCCAGCCGAAAACGCACTGGCTGCACCATAAGCCGAGTCTTCGAGAGCCACCGTGGAGCGAATATCGACTCCCAAAGCTTCAGCTGCCGTGAGGTAGGCCTCCGGGTTCGGTTTCGGTGAGGTGACATCATCACCGGCCACAATCGCCTGGAAGACCTCCTGGTCAAGTTCTCGTGCGACAGCCCTGGCGAGAGCTTCCGCGTTTTTTCGCAACGACATCGTCACCAGGGCGCAGGGAATCCCAGCGTCGAGAAGGCTCGTAAACAGCTCGCGAACGCCTGGTCGCCAAGGGACAGCTTCCTCGATTTGGGCGAGAACCCGATCACTCAACCGGTGAACGATGTCATCCAACTCCAGATCGACACCAGCTGCCCGCAACAGCGATGCTGAATTCCACAGACCACTTCCGACCAGAGCGTAGGCCTGCTCTTCGCTCCAGGTGCCACCGAAGCTCTCGACGAGCTCACGCTCAGCAGTCATCCAGTACGGCTCGGAGTCGATGATGGTGCCATCCATATCGAACAGCACGGCCTGCATCTGGTCCATATCGTCGAAGTCTACTGGGCGCCCCAAGAGGGGTAGGCTGGTGCCACCCCACCGGAGGTTGCATGTCCCAAAGCCCCTTGAGCGACCCGAGCAAGCTGCTCATTGTCGCGTTTGAAGGCTGGAATGATGCGGGTGACTCCGCGACCACTGCGGCGCAAACTCTTCTCGATCAGCGCGTCCACCTGGTGCTTTCGCAGGTAGATCCAGAGGAGTATTTCGACTTCCAGCTCACCAGACCCCTCGTTGAGCACGCGAGCGATGGCACTCGTTTTCTCAACTGGCCAGACATCACCCTGTATGGGCCAGAGGCAGGTGATGAGGAAACACCATTCGTTCTGCTGGGACAAGAGCCCTCTCGACTGTGGCGCTCCTTCGCGTCGACCATGGTGGACCTCGCCCTGACACATGGAATCGAATCCATCGTGTTCCTCGGAGCCATGCTCGCCGATGTTCCGCACTCGAGGCCCGTCCGGGTAACAGCGACGAGTGACGACCACGACATCCGGGAACACTTCGATATAGAAAAGTCGTCCTACGAAGGGCCGGTCGGCGTGCTCACTGTCCTCTCGCTCGCCGCAGCAGAGGCCGGAATACCCTCGTTGCACCTATGGGCACATGTCCCCCACTACGTCCACACGTCCCCCTCTCCCAAGGCAACTCTTGCTCTACTGGAGAAGCTTGAAGAAATGACCGGAATTGATACCGATCGTGAAGCACTCGAGGTGGAGGCGCTGCGCTGGGAGGAGGGCATCGATGCGCTTGCTGCTGAGGACGATGACATGACCGCCTACATCGACCAACTAGAGCAAGCGAGGGACGCCGCTGACGCGCCAGAGGCCTCCGGGGACGCTATCGCCGAAGAGTTTGAAAAGTATCTCCAAAGTCGCCCCGATAGGCCAGGGTCGACCGAGTCATAGCGGGTCGATGGCCCCGGTTCCGAGAGCTATCAGGAGAGCGCTTCCGAGTGCTACCCGGTAGATGACAAAGGGCATGAAGCTTTTGGTCGCGATGTAGCGCATGAGCCATGCGATGACAGCGAGTGCGACTCCGAAGGCCACCACCGTTGCTGCGGTTATCTCTACGAGACCAAAAGGTCCTGCCAGTTCCGGCCTGGTGAGCGCCGTATTCAGCTCATAGAATCCGCTGCCGAGCACTGCGGGAATCGCGAGCAGGAAAGAGTACCGTGTGGCGGATACCCGGTCGTACCCCAGTGTTCGACCCATGGCGATAGTGGCACCAGAGCGAGAAACTCCCGGTATGAGCGCCAGTGTTTGGGCTAGACCGTAGAGCAGACCGTGGGATGCGGTGAGGTGGGTAAGGTCCCTGGTTTTTCGGCCCCACCAGTCGGCTGCGGCCAAGATCAAGCCGAACACAATGAGCACCGTGGCAACGAGCCAGAGCGAGCGAAAAGCTCCCCGAATGTACTCCTGTGCGGTGTATCCAACAATCACAATGGGAAGTGTCCCCACGATGATCAGCCAGCCCATCCGAGCCTGTGCGCGTTCGTCACGAGAAGCGTGTGCCCACCAGGTTTTTCCCCTGCTCACTGATCGGAACCAGGAGCGAAGAATGCGCCCGATATCTGAGGCGAAATACACCAAGACCGCCAATTCGGTGCCAATTTGGGTTATCGCCGTGAAGGTCGCGCCCGGGTCTGTTGCCGCGGGTAAGAACTCTCCAGCAATGCGCAGGTGTGCGCTGGAGGAAATGGGCAGAAATTCTGTCAGACCTTGGATGAGCCCCAGCAGGAGTGCATCCAGTAAGCCCATGCCCTAACGCTAAAGCATGGGCCTGATGCCCGGTGGACTTTAGTGGTAATGTCGTGTCTCGGTCGCGTCGTGTTATGCAAATGACATGGTGTGCGCGCGGGTGGCGGAATGGCAGACGCGCTAGCTTGAGGTGCTAGTGCCCGTATTAGGGCGTGGGGGTTCAAGTCCCCCCTCGCGCACGCGACGACAGGGTCTTTCACCAGGGTGAAGGGCCCTGTTTTTGTGGGCGTGTCAGTGGATGTTGACACAATCGAACAAATGTTCGAATATAGCTCTATGTCCCCTGCTCTCGTTGTCGATCAGCACGAGCCGACTCGTGCTGATGTGGAGGCGTTGCGTCAGCGTATTCACACGATGGAGAAGACGACGGCAGATCCTCGGGTTTTCCCCGTTCACGAAGCGCTGAAGAGCCTTTTCCCTCAGGGTGGACTGCTGACAGGCGCTGTCTATTCTGTGGACTCTTCTGCGTCTCTGCTGTGGTCATTGTTGGCTGAGACCACGCAGAAAGGTACGTGGTGCGCTGTGGTGGGTATGCCCGATGTGGGCCTCGCTGCCGCTGAAGAGTTGGGCGTTAATCTCGACCGTCTGGTTCTTGTGCCCTCCCCTGGTGCGCAGTGGATGTCGGTTGTAGGAGCTCTTATCGATGTGGTGGGCGTGTGTGCTCTGGGTTCTGTCCCCCCACCCAGCGATCGTGCGTTATCAGCTCTTTATGGGCGACTGCGAGAAAGGCAATCCACTGTATTGGTCAGGTCTCGGTGGCCTCGAGTGGACGCCACACTCTCGGTCGAACATCGCTGGGACGGAGTCGACACGGGTCGAGGTCTTCTTCGCGAACACTATGTGCGCGTGAAGTCCACTCCCCGGTCGGGGCACACCACTCGGGTGTGTGATGTCGTCATTGACCACGCTGGTGTCCACGAAGCCTCCCCGTTAGCTCCCGTGATCGATATGGCTCAGCACCGGAAGGCGGGCTAGTTTTATGACCAGAAGCATCGTTCTGTGGTGTCCGCGATGGCCTGTTGTTGCGGCATACCGTGACGATTCCTGCGGGGAAGCCATACCCGGACAACCTCTTGCCCTGATACAGGGCGGAGTGGTGGTGGAGTGCTCGCTCAACGCCACCCAGGAAGGTGTGCGACCGGGTATGAAACGTCGTGAAGCCCACACCCTGCTTCCCACTCTGGTTCTTATTCCCCACGACGAGCATCGTGATCGCTCAGCTTTTGACCGAGTACTGAGGGACCTTACGGAGTATGTGCCCCAACACGCTGTCTTAGGTCCTGGTCTCGTGGCTTTTGGAGCCAGGGGTTTAGAGCGTTTCTATGGCAGCGAAGAAGCAGCTAGCCGGATGCTCGTGGACGCTCTTGTGCGTAGTGAGCCTCTGGCCGAGGGGCGCATTGGCATCGCTGATGACCTGTTCACCGCGGTGACTGCCGCACAAAGCACCAGCCATCGCTACCCGCTGCGTCGAGTGGAACCTGGGGAACAACAGCTTTTTCTCTCTGAGATGCCCCTCGATGTTTTAGGAGAACCAGAGACAGTGTCACTGTTGCAACGTCTGGGCTTACATACGGTGGGTGATTTTGTTGAGCTCGGTCTCGATGCCATTCGGGACCGGCTGGGTGTCCCGGGTGAGCGGTTATTTCACCTCGCTACAGGGAATTCAGGAACACCTCTGCTGGTTCGCGATGCCCCACAGGACACTCGCGAGCGTATGGAATTACCCGAGTCCTGCACTCTCGTAGAGCAGGTCGCTTTTAGCCTGAAAGCTCGAACGCAGCAGTATGAGACAAGAGTCCGAGCCGGCGGAATGGTGGTGACTCGCCTTCGTATCACGGTGGGATATGACGATGGTTCCGAACTGATAAGAATCTGGAATCACCCTCGATTCTTCGAGGCGTCCGACATCCTTGATCGTGTCCGTTGGCAGTTAGAGCAAGCTTTTCGAGACAGTGACAACAGCGAAGGGAATGCCCCTCCTGCTGTTAGCTGGGTTGAATATGAGGCGTTAGACCCCGAAGATCTTTCTTCTCATGAGCCGGGTTTATGGGGCGCTGGACCCGATTCACGAGTGCATCACGTTCTCTCCCGTGTTCAGGGACTGGTCGGTGCACACGGTGTGGTGACGGGGACATCCAGGAAGGGGCGCTTGCCCTCGGACACTCACGTTGTGACGACGTGGGGGGATTATGAGAACCCTGACCCTTCGGGGCCTCTCCCCGGTTCTCTTCCCAGCCCGCTTCCTGCAACGATTTTTTCTACTCCCCGAGAAGTTTCCGTGCTGGGCGGCGATGGAAATGCGGTCACGGTGTCTTCTCGAGCAGAGCTCTCGAGCCCACCAGCGTGGCTTGTCTCGGGTTCCCGGCGAGTGAAAGTTACCTCGTGGGCGGGACCGTGGCCAGTGTGGGAAAAATGGTGGGATCCCACGAGGAGTCGTTTTGTGCACCGCCTTCAAGTCATTGATGAAGCGGGCATGGGCTGGTTGGTGTCGTTGTGTAACCACGCGTGGTCTCTTGAGGCACGGTATGACTGATGGGGTGGAGTAACCCTCCTATTTCTTGGTCGGAACACGAACGGCGTCTCCGTGAAGCATCTCGTCCGGGTAGCTCTCCACCCGTAGGTGCTGACGCAGGTGATTCGCCTGCGTGGTCCTCACATCGCGCGCCCTATCAGCCTCCAGCAGGCAACACTGAGCCCCTCGAGGATTCGATTGAGTACGCCGAGTTGCATGTGCACAGCAGCTTCAGCTTTTTAGATGGAGTTTCATCACCGGAAAAGCTCGTGGAAACAGGACACAGTCTGGGCCTGCGCGGCCTTGCTCTGACCGATCACAATGGACTCTACGGCGCTGTGCGTTTTGCGGAAGCGGCTGCTCTTCATCAGATGCCTACCGTTTTTGGGGCCGAAATCACTCTCGAGTCCGATGCTTCTCGAACAGACACAGAAGATCCTCCGGGAGAGCATCTTGTGGTCTTAGCCCGAGGTGAAGAGGGCTATCACACACTGTCTCGAGCCCTTACCGAAGCCCACCTGTCCTCGGGCGAGAAAGGAGTCTTGACGTGTGATCGCGACACTCTTGCGGATATTGGCCGTGACCAGTGGATGATTTTGACCGGGTGCAGAAAAGGTCCTCTTCGAGCCCCGCTTGCCCCCCACCGAGCGCCCTCGCGCACAGAACAGGAACGAAGCGAAAAGGCTTTGCTGTCCTTGATGGAGAGATTTGGCCCAGGCAACGTTGTGGTGGAGCTCTTTGACCATCAGCATCCCCTGGATAGCGTGCACAACGACTTTTTGGCGTCTTTGGCCGCTCGACACAGTCTTCCCACAGTGGTGACAGGTCTTGTTCACTACGCGACTCCGGGCGAAGCAGATCTCGCCCAGGCGATGGCGGCTGTTCGGGCGCGCAGCAGTATGGAATCCTTGTCGCCCTGGCTTCCGGCTTCTCCCAGCGCTTATTTGCGCTCTGGGAGTGAGCAATTCCGACGGTTTGCTCAGTACCCCGATGCTGTTCTCCGCAGCGCCGACATCGCACGCGAGTTGAGTTTTTCGCTCAAAAAAGTACAACCCGGCTTACCTCGCACACTCTGTCCCGACGGTCACACCACCATGAGCTATCTGCGAGAGCTCATTGAGGAGGCTATTCCTCGTAAATATCCGGGTGCGAAACCAGAGGTCAGGCAGAGAATCGAGCGTGAACTTGAACTCATTGATCGCAAAGACTTTGCGGGGTATTTCCTGATCGTCCACGACATTGTGGCTTTCGCAAGATCTCGAGGAATTTTGTGTCAGGGCCGTGGCTCTGCAGCCAATTCAGCGGTGTGTTTTTTGTTGGATATCACCGCGGTGGATTCCATCTATTACAACCTCCCTTTTGAGCGGTTCCTCTCGGCACTGCGGGATGAAGAGCCCGACATCGATGTGGATTTCGAATCCCGACGACGTGAGGAGGTCATCCAATATGTCTATGAGCGCTATGGCAGAACCCAAGCAGCCCAGGTCGCCACAGTAATCGAATACAAGGCCAAGAGTGCGGTGCGGGATATGGCGCGTGCTCTGGGTTACAGTCCTGGTCAACAAAATGCTTTCTCTCGACAAGTAGAAAGATCTGGCGCCCTCCGCGAGAGCGAGTCGCATTCGATTCCTCCTGATGTCACAGCCTTGGCTCTGCGAACGTTGACCCTGCCTCGCCATTTGGGTATCCACTCTGGAGGAATGGTTCTCACCGATAGGCCGGTCTCAGAAGTGGTGCCTATTGAGCCTGCTCGAAGAGAAAAAAGAACGGTTCTGCAGTGGGATAAGGATGATTGCGAATGGATGGGTTTGGTCAAGTTTGACCTCCTGGGATTAGGCATTCTCGAAGCCATTAGAGACACTTTCGACCTTGTCGAGCAGAGCTTGGGCGAGAAATGGGAACTCGACACTCTGCCCCGTGACGAACAGGGTGTCTATGACATGCTCTGTCGAGCTGATTCCATCGGCGTTTTTCAGGTGGAGTCCAGGGCGCAAATGGCGCTACTTCCGCGACTGCAACCGAGAAGGTTCTATGACCTCGCGATTCAGATCGCGATGGTTAGACCCGGCCCTATTCAGGGCGGCGCGGTTCACCCTTTTGTGAAGCGAAAAGCGGGACAAGAGCCCATCCAGTATCCGCACCCACTGCTGGAGGGCTGCCTGGAGCGCACGTTGGGTGTTCCCATCTTTCAGGAGCAACTCATGCAAATTGCGATGACGGTGGGGGGATGTACCGGAGAAGACGCCGATTTGTTGCGCCGAGCTATGGGATCGAAGCGAGGCCTGGAACGCATTGAATCATTACGCGAAACCCTCTATCGGGGTATGGCTTCACACGGTCTCGATCAGGCAACCTCTGACCGTATTTACGCCATGATTCAGGCGTTCGCCAGTTTTGGCTTCGCCGAGAGCCACTCGCTGAGCTTTGCGCTGCTGGTCTATGCCAGCGCGTGGTTGAAACTTCACTACCCCGCTGCGTTTCTTGCGGGGCTGCTGAGGGCGTGGCCGATGGGGTTCTACGCGCCAGCTTCTCTTGTCTCTGATGCAGAGCGCCATGGAGTCGAGGTGAGGAAGCCATCGGTGCAATATTCCGATGTCTATGCCTCAGTAGAGCCGGTTTCTCCTCAGGGCGCATCACCTACCGGCCTGGATCAGTGTCGGCACTACGAACAGCCCACACCCTCGTCTGTTTTTGATCCCGATCAGGAAGATCCCACACTCACCCACCGTCGAGATGGTCAACTGGCCACTCGGCTGGGATTGGCCAGCATTAAGGGCATCGGAGACGATACTGCTGAGCGGATAGTGAAAGAGCGTCAGACGAGGGGGCTTTTTGCCAATCCCACGGAGTTTGCCAGAAGAGTAGGTCTTTCTTCCCGCCAGATAGAAGCACTCGCCAGTTCTGGGGCTTTAGAAGACTTGGAACTCAACCGGCGAGAGGCTCTGTGGTCCGCGGGATACTTGGCCAACGAGCACCCCCAACACCTCCCCCACACCAGCACGCCTCCCCCGCTACCACTGTTCCCTCCTCTGAGCGATCACGAGATGATGATTTCCGATCGAGTATTTACGGGGACATCCCCTGGGGACCACCCGCTTCGTTATCTCCGCGCATGGTTGAGTTCGCAGGGAGTCTTCACTGTGGCCGATATGGCTACTCGTGAGGTGGGGTCACGGGTCTGGGTTGGAGGTCTCGTCACCCACCGGCAACGACCCGCCACAGCTCGTGGGGTTACCTTTCTCAATATTGAAGACGAAACTGGACTGGTCAACGTCATTTGCGGGGTGGGTTTCTGGAAACGTCATCGCCTCGTGCTTCGTGACGCTTCTGCTCTGATTGTGCGGGGCCTGTTGGAGAGAAGCCCCGAAGGTGTGGTCTCTATCGTCGCCGATGGCGTGGAAAGCCTCGAGGTCTTAGTGCCCGACTCGGCCAGAAACTTTCGCTAGCGCAGAGCCCACAAAGCGACGGCACTCGCCGCCGCAACATTAAGCGAATCCACCGCTCCTTTCATGGGAATGGACACCACGTGGTCGGCACTGTTCAGGGCTTCAGGCGAGAGACCGTCACCTTCGGTGCCCAACAACAGAGCAAGGCGTTCAGGAGGATCCTCCGCAAAGACGTCAAGAGGCGTCGCCTCGGGGGTAAGGGCGAGCGCTACCGTCTCAAAACCGGCGGAGACAAGATCAGCAGCCAGCTGAGCCCAGGAACCTGCACGAGTCCACGGGATCTGCATCACGGTGCCCATCGACACCCGGACGCTTCGTCGATAGAGCGGATCAGCGCACGATTCCGACACAATCACCGCATCGGCCCCTATCCCGGCGACCGAGCGAAAAATCGCGCCCACGTTGGTGTGATCGACAATGTTTTCCAGGATTACGACACGACGAGCCCCCTGGAGAAGATCTGAGACTGCGGGCAGCTCTGGTCGGGCGACACTGGCGAGGGTTCCGCGATGGACGTGAAAGCCCGTGATGCTCTCCAGAACCGACTCCGGTGCGAGGAAAACCGGTAAATCCGCACACACATCGGGAAACTGGCCACACACTTCCCGAACGCCCTCGAGCCACTTCTCACTGGTGAGAACGGATAGGGGAAAGTGGCCTGCCAGCAGGGCTCGCTGGAGAACTTTCAGTGACTCTGCAATATAGATGCCCTCTTGTGGTTCGCGCCGTGACCTGAGGGCTACATCGGTGAGGTCTCGGTAATCGGACAATCTCTCGTCGGCGGCGTCGCTCAGGGAATGGATAGTCAGCACGTGGGGTTTCTCTCAGAGGGCGGAAACATAACCGTAAAAAAGACGGGTTAGTGTCCAGAGTACGACGAGACCACAAAGGGGGCTATTTCGGTGTCATCGCTGTCTACCGCGCCTGCCCCCTCCACTGAGCTGATTGACCAAGCAGTCGCTACGCTACGAGGCCGTCGTGCAGCAGTCCTTACAGGAGCAGGGATTTCCACCGATTCCGGCATTCCCGACTATCGGGGCGAGGGTGCGCCCCGCGCTCACCCCATGACTTACCAAAGTTTTATGGAGTCTCATCGCCATCGGCAGCGGTACTGGCTAGGTTCCCACTTAGGGTGGGGCAAGTTTGCTAGCGCAGCACCTAATCAGGGCCACAAAGCGATAGCCGTTGCGGAGGCATCAGCCGCTTTCTCTGGTGTTGTCACTCAAAACGTCGATGCCCTGCATCACAAAGCCGGCTCCCTCAGGGTGGTGGACCTCCACGGGCGACTGGACAAGGTGCGGTGTGTTCATTGTGGTCAGTCCTTTACGCGGGGTGCCATTGCCGACGCCATCGATAATCTCAATCCGTGGCTGAGTGAGACTGATATGGACGGGCACATTCGCCCCGATGGTGACGTCGACGTCGCCGTAACAGACGAGTTTGTTGTCCCTCGCTGCGACATGTGTGAGGGAGTGCTCAAGCCGGAGGTGATCTTCTTTGGGGAGTTCGTCCCCCCTTCGGTGTATGACCAGGCTGCGGGAATTGTTGCTCGATCGGAAGCGCTGATCGTCGCCGGGTCGTCGCTAGTCGTCAATACGGGGATGCGGCTCGTGAGTGCGGCACACAAGAGAAAACTCCCCATCGTTATCATCAACCGAGGCCCCACGAAGGCTGATCGGATGGCAACCGTTAGGATTGAAGGTGGAACGTCTGAGACCCTTGGCGCAATCGTCGAGGGTCTTGGCTTGTAAGAAAACCTTTATCTCCTGAGGAACTTCATGACTCGTTTTTTCCTTGTTCGTCATGGTGAAACCGAGTGGAATCGCATGCGAAAAATTCAAGGAGTCAGCGATATCCCGCTCAACGATACGGGGAGGGCCCAGGCCGCAGCCCTGGGAGACATCCTCACCAAGCATCGCTTCGATTTGATCGTGTCGAGCCCCCTCTCCCGCGCTGTGGAAACCGCGCAGATTCTCGCGCGCAAACTCGGGATGCCTGCTCCATTGGTCGTGGAAGACCTCATCGAGCGCAACTATGGTGAGGCCGAAGGTTCGAGCGGCCCTGAACTCGATCAGCGATACCCAGCTGGTACCGAAATTCCTGGTCGTGAAGAGCGTTCAGAGGTGACAAAGCGAGTAGTTCGAACTCTCCACGACCTTGCCGTTCGCCACCCCGAAGCTGACATCGTCGCAGTGGCCCATGGTGCCGTCATCCGCTCTGTAGTGGAATTCGCCGCCCCTGGTGAGTACGCCGAGCCAATTACCAACTGTTCGGTCCATAGCTTCTCTCATGTCGCCGGTTCACTCGAGCTAGTCGCCTTCGACGAACCGATGGAGGATCTATCATACGAACTCGCGGATGAAGAGTTTGTGGACCAGAATCCGGCCGAGGCCCGAGAGCGCACCCGTGGCTAAGGGCGTTGACCGCTTTCGCGCGAGCGCCTCGGGGCTTGATCTCACCATCATTGAGCACGAGTCCAGCACGCACACTGCTCAAGAGGCAGCTGATGCTGTGGGGGCTCCTGTGGGAGCAATCGTGAAGTCTTTGCTTTTTCTCGCCGACGAATCCCCTCTCTTGGTTCTCGCTTCGGGGCCCAACCGCGTTGACTCAAAAGCCTTGGGTGACCGCTTGGGCGTGAGCCTACGTATGGCTGACGCCGACACAGTCAAGGAGGCCACCGGCTTTAGTATCGGCGGGGTCCCACCCTTTGGGCATCCCAGCGCGCTGGATACCGTGATGGACGAGGACTTTTTCGAACTTGACCAACTGTGGGCGGCTGCCGGCAGTGCGACCGCCGTGTTCTCTATCAGTCCTCAACGACTACAGGAACTCTCTGGCGCTAGAGTTCTCCGGATAACGTAAGAAAGTCAGTTCATGGATTTCCGGCTCCCCTACGCCCACCGTGGTCTTGATCACGACCCTCAGTGGTATCGGCGTGCGGTGTTTTATGAGGTCATGGTGCGGTCTTTCTATGACTCCGACGGTGATGGTGTCGGCGATATTCCTGGCCTCATTAGCAAACTCGATTACCTCGAGTGGCTGGGCGTTGATGCTCTCTGGTTGCCGCCGTTTTACTCGTCCCCACTGAAAGACGGAGGCTACGATGTAGCGGACTTCCGCCAGGTTTTGCCCGAATTTGGCACCATCGAAGATTTCCAAGAATTGGTGTCCCAGGCCCACGCACGAAATATGCGGGTTGTGATGGATTTGCCGCTCAACCACACCTCGGTGGAGCACGAGTGGTTCCAACAGTCGCGCTCTGATCCTTCTGGACCCTATGGCGACTATTACGTCTGGTCCGACACCGACCAGATTCGCCAACAAATCCGGGTGATATTCACAGACACTGAGGTTTCCAACTGGGCTTTTGATGCGGAGAGACGCCAGTTCTTCTTCCACCGGTTCTTCTCCCATCAGCCTGATCTCAACTATCACAACCCCAAGGTTCACGACGAAATGCGCGACATAGCGCGCTACTGGCTGGCCATGGGTGTTGATGGGTTCCGGCTCGACGCGATTCCCTACCTTTATGAGTCCGATGAGGGAACGGGCGAGAGTGAGCCAGAAACACACGAATTCTTGAGAAACTTCCGTGCCTTCCTCGATGATGAATTCCCCGGAAGGGTACTCATCGCGGAAGCCAATCAGTGGCCTCAAGAGGTCGCTGCGTATCTGGGAACAAATGAGGAGCCCGAATGTCACATGGCGTTCGATTTCCCGATCATGCCGAGAATTTTCTACGCGCTGCGGTCGCAGCAAACCGCAAGTCTGAATGAAGTGTTGAGAGAGACCACCGAGGTTCCAGACGGTTCCGCGTGGGGAGTTTTTCTCCGAAACCACGACGAGCTGACCCTGGAAATGGTGACGGAAGAGGAAAAGCAGGCGCTCTATGGCTGGTATGCCTATGACCCCAGAATGCGCGTCAATGTAGGAATTCGTCGCCGATTGGCACCACTGTTGGATAACTCTCGGCGCGAAATCGAGCTTGCGCACGGACTCTTGCTTTCCCTACCTGGAAGCCCCTTCCTCTATTACGGGGATGAGATTGGCATGGGCGACAACATTTGGTTGGAAGACCGGGATAGCTCTCGGACCCCCATGCAATGGACTCCAGACCGAAATGCGGGCTTTTCTGCTGCAGACCCCGGGAAGCTTTACCTGCCGATAGTCCAATCTCTGGTCTACCACTACGGCTTCTCCAATGTTGAGACTCAGTTAGCCCAACAGGCTTCCCTGTTGCACTGGGTGCGCAATCTGGTGCACCTGAGGAAGGAGCACCCTGTTTTGGGTGTGGGGTCCCTCACCGTCGTACCTAGCGATAACCCCTCCACGTTGGCCTTTATCCGCGATATGCAAGCCGAAGACTGCAGACCAGGTGAACGTCCCGAAACGATGCTGTGCGTGTATTCCTTCGCTCACCATCCCATTTCCGTCGATCTTCAGTTACCGGAGCAATTCCGGGCGAACAAAGTCACGGATGTGATGGGAGGCGGCATTTTCCCCACTCCCAGCGAACAAGGGCGCATGACAGTGACCCTTCCGGCGCAGAGTTTTTATTGGTTGTCGCTGGCTGGCGTCAAACAGTCCGTGGCCTAGGCTCCTGCCTATGGCTCATTGGAGTGACACCCTCGCTGTTTTTGACACCGAAACAACAGGCCTCGATACCCGATACGCCAGAATTGTGACGTGTTTTCTGGGCATCATTGGCTCAGACGGTGAAGTGCAGGAGTCCCACAGCTGGTTGGCTAACCCCGGAGTAGCTATTCCCGAACAGGCAGCTGCAGTCCACGGCATCACGACGGAAATTGCCCAGGAAAAGGGGCGTGATGCCTCTGAGGTTGTCTCTGAGATCGGCGAGACCGTGGCACAGTATTTCGCCCAGGGCACCCCTGTTGTTGCCTATAACGCCGCTTACGATTTCTCGATTTTGCACCACGAAATGCTGCGTCATGGACTTGAGCCTCTGGCAGACCCACGACCGATTATTGATCCCCTGGTGATTGACCGCGCTGTTGACACCTACCGGAAGGGTAAACGGACACTGGGAATGGCGGCCGCCCACTATCTCGTCGCTTTGGATGACTCACACCAAGCTGACGCTGACGCCATCGCCGCCGGCAGGGTTGCGCAGGCCATCCTGCGTGCTCACGGAGAAGCCCTGAGTGGTGATGCGCAATGGCTCCATGACCAACAAATCGAGTGGGCGAAGTCGTGGGCAGAGAACTACCAAAAGTTTCGCCGAGGTTCCGGAGACCCTGGGTTCGTGGCCAGCGGAGAGTGGCCAGTGCGGAGGTAACTCGTTACTTGCCGAAGTTCTTGAAGCGCTGGTTGAACTTCTCGACGCGTCCAGCGGAGTCCAGAATGCGCTGCTTGCCCGTGTAGAAGGGGTGAGAGGCGCTGGAAATCTCCACGTCAATCACGGGGTACGTGTTGCCGTCTTCCCACTCCACAGTCTTGTCACTCGTCGCGGTGGAACGCGTGAGAAAGCTCTCACCGGAGGTGAGGTCGCGAAACACCACAGGGGCGTAAGAGGGGTGAATGTCGGCTTTCATGACCAAATCCTTATGTGTGACAGGCCGCGATGTCCTCGGGCCAAAGCGCAACTCTACCAGGAAATCTAGAGCGCTGTGGCTTGATATCGACCATTGTTGTGGGTGATGGAGAGGGGTCGTCCGAAAGCCTCACTGAGTACGTCCCCAGTCAACGTGTCCCCGATAGGTCCTTGGGCAATGGCGCGACCTCCCGAAATAACCATCAGGTGAGTGAAACCCGAGGGGATTTCCTCGACATGGTGCGTGACCATGACCATAGCCGGGGAGCCAGGGTCGCTCGCAAAGTGATCGAGCATTTCGATGACATCTTCGCGCGCACCCACGTCAAGGCTTCCTGCCGGTTCGTCAAGGAGGAGCAACTCGGGGTCGGTCATCACTGCTCGAGCAATTTGAACCCGTTTTTTCTCTCCATCGGAGAGAGTACGCATCGTGTTATCGGCGAGGCTATCTAGACGCCATTCAGACAGCACTCGCAGCGCTCGACGCGTGTCGATATCTTCGTATTCTTCACGCCACCGGCCGGTAACACCGTAGGCAGCAGTGAGAACCGTATCCAAGACTGTCTCGTTGTACGGAACCCGACTGGTCATGTCACTTGAGGCGTAACCCACCCGAGGGCGCAGTTCGAAAACGTTGGTTTTTCCCAACGTTTCACCCAGTACCGTGACCGTCCCGGTGGAAGGATACGTCAGCGACGCCAACATACTCAGAATGGTTGTCTTGCCGGCACCGTTGGGACCCACGATGACCCAACGTTCCCGCGAATCAACTGTCCACGAGATGTCCTCGAGGATAGGACGCTGGTCCCGCACGAAACCCACGGACTGGAACGCGGCGACCTCAGACATATTGTCCAAGCGTAGTCCACAGGCTCCCCCGGTTCGAGAATGCACATCGGCTACGCTTGGGGTGTGAGCGCCCCCAAAGTTCTGGGAATTGTCCTCGCTGGTGGCGAGGGTAAGCGATTGATGCCTCTCACCGCGGATCGCGCGAAGCCAGCCGTACCCTTTGCCGGGCATTACCGACTCATCGACTTTGCTATCTCAAACCTGATCAACTCTGGGCTTCGACAAATAGTTGTCCTGACCCAATACAAATCGCACTCGCTGGACCGGCATGTTTCCCAAACCTGGCGTCTCAGTGGGATGCTCAACGCGTATGTGGCCTCCGTTCCGGCTCAACAACGTTTGGGGAAGCGGTGGTTTGCTGGCTCCGCCGACGCCATTTTTCAGAGCTTGAATCTCATTGGTGATGAAAAGCCCGACTACGTGGTCGTCGTTGGCGCCGACCACGTCTATCGGATGGATTTTCAGCAAATGGTGGACGCACACATCTCAAGTGGGGCGAGAGCGACTGTTGCCGGCATTCGTCAGCCCAGGGAACTTGCTGACCAATTTGGCGTTATCCAAGTCGACGAGAAGGACCCCTCGCTCATTCGTGAGTTTGTGGAGAAACCTCGTTCCATAGAGGGGCTCAAGGACTCCCCTGACGAAATTCTTGCGTCTATGGGGAACTATGTCTTCACCACAAGTGCCTTGGTTGATGCTGTTCGGGCTGACGCGGCGGATGTGGAATCGTCCCACGACATGGGTGGCGATGTGATTCCGGAGTTTGTCGAACGCGGTGATGCACGTGTCTATGACCTCAATCGCAATGAGGTTCCTGGTGCTCGCGAGAATGACCGCTTCTACTGGAGAGATGTCGGGACAATCGATGCCTTCTACGAGGCCCACCAGGACCTCATATCCAAGGACCCGGTGTTCAACCTGTTCAACAACGATTGGCCCATTTTCTCCCAACAATGGAACTCTCCCCCTGCAAAATTTGTGCAAGACAAGGAAGGAAACCCTGGTTCGCTTTCCGAGTCAACCGTCTCTCTCGGTTGCTATGTGGTGGGAGCCCACGTCTCTCGGAGCGTCCTAGGACCTTGGGTCAAGATTTATTCGGGTGCGACGGTGGAGGACTCCATAGTCTTTGAGCGCGTCGTGATTGGGCAAGGCGCCACTGTTCAGCGCGCGATTCTGGACAAAGAGGTCGTGATCGAACCGGGCGCGACAGTAGGCGTTGACCGTGATCTTGATATCTCTCGCGGCTTTACTGTGTCTGAATCGGGAGTGACGGTTGTCGCGAAAGGTCTTGTGGTTTCAGCGTGACAAGTCCACGAAGACTGGTCGTGCTGGACGTCGATTCAACACTCACTCGGGATGAAGGCATCGACCTTCTCGCCAGCTGTGTCTCGCCGGAGACGGCCCAACGGGTGAGTTCCATCACCGCTGCGGCCATGCGCGGTGAGCTCGATTTTGAGGAATCCCTGAGAGCACGTGTCGCCACGCTGGAGGGGGTCAGTGTGGATGCTGTGGCAACCGCAACAGCGCAAGTTAGGCTCACCGATGGTGCTGAGGAGCTTGTAGAAAGACTGCACTCGGCGGGGCATCTGGTGGGCGCTGTTTCTGGAGGTTTTCACCACATGGTGGATCCTCTGGCTACCCACTTGGGCCTCGATTTTTGTCGTGCGAATCACCTCGAGGTCATCGACGAACATCTCACCGGTCGCCTCACAGGAGAGATCATTGATGCGCAGGCCAAGAGTGACACCATGCGCTCGTGGGCCACTGAAAACTCCGTAGAGATGGCTCACACTGTTGCTGTGGGTGATGGCGGCAACGATGTCGTCATGTTGAGAGATGCCGGGATAGGGATTGCTTTCGTTGCCAAGCAAGTCGCGAAAGACGCTTCCGATGTCGTCATTGACGTTCCGGACCTTCGAAGAGTCTGGGACGTTATTACTTCGTGGGACTAATGGCCCATCCCTAGACCACCGTCTACGGGCAGAACCGCCCCTGAGACGTAGGCTGCTTCATCGCTCGCGAGCCACGACACCGCCGCGGCGACCTCCTCGGGTTCAGCGAAGCGACCAGCGGGAATAGAGGCCAGATAGGCCTCTTGTTGGGCTTCAGGAAGGGCCGTTGTCATATCGGTCTTGATGAAACCAGGAGCAACGACGTTTGCGGTGATACCCCTGGACCCTAATTCCCTGGTCACGGAACGAGCAAAACCAATCAGCGCTGACTTGGAGGAGGCGTAGTTGACCTGACCTGGGGATCCGTATAGCCCCACAACACTGGAAATCAGGATGATTCGACCGTGCTTCGCTTTAATCATCGAAGTCACGCACCTTTTCACCACCTTGAAGACACCCACGAGATTTGTCTGAATGACCTCCTCGAACTCTTCGTCTTTCATGCGCATGAGGAGGGTGTCTTTGGTGATTCCGGCATTTGCAACCACGACCTCAATGGGCCCCAAAGCTGCCTCCACCTCGCTGATTGCGGCATCCAGTGAGTCACCATCGGTGACGTCGGCTCGAACCGTGAGTGCTCCAGCCGGACCCTCTCCGCTGCGGGCGGTGACGGCAACACGGTGGCCATCAGCAACGAAGCGAGTGGCAATGGCGTGACCGATTCCGCGATTACCACCCGTGATCAAAACGGTGCGAGGTGTGTTCATGTTCCCCAAGCTTATTGGCAGGTTCTGGGCTTACGATGAAGGACATCATGAGCGAGAGCTACACCATCACCAGTCTGCAGGATTCTCCTGATGCGGAGCGCCGCTCACGAATGGTGCGTTACACCGTAGCTATGGGCATCAGGCTGGTGTGTATCGGCGCGTGTTTTCTCGTCGAAGGATGGTGGCTACTTCTTCCCGCCCTGGGCGCGGTATTCCTCCCCTATTTCGCGGTCGTGACAGCAAATTCGGTCTCGAAGAAAAAGGCCTCCGGGGAGCCTCTGCGTCCCGGTGGCATCGTTCCCCTGCGTCGCTCGTGATTATTCCGGGTTCTCCGACACCCACACTGAGGTGTTCGAGAAGCTCATGTGAGGCTCCCCCCGAATGGGATGTCCTCTGGAGAAACCCCAAGATTCACGGTCCTGAGAGACAAAAAATCTGGCTCGCCTGCACGGAGCATCGTGAGTACTTTGAGTCGTATCTCTCGCAGAAGGGCTTCCCCGTCAACACCATCCGACGGGATGACGGGGGTCACTAACGGTGTTGCGTCTCCTCTTCACTCGTCGATGGCTGGGATATCTCGCTCTGACTGTTACGTTCGCGGTCATCGCGTCCTTCTTTGGAATGTGGCAATGGGATCGCCGAGGGCAAGCGGTGGCAGCCATCGAGAAAGTTAACGCCAACTTTGACCAGGCGCCTGTGGCTCTCTCCACTGAGCTTTCCCGAGGCTCACTCGATGCGGATGCCCGTGAATGGGTGCCTGTGACTGTCACAGGGACTTATCTGACCGAGGAGCAGGTGCTCGTGAGGACGAGACCCCGCTCCGGAGAGGTGGGATTTGAGGTGCTCGTGCCATTTACCTCTGGGGACACCACCGTTGTCGTCAACCGGGGGTGGATTCCCACGGGAGAGAGTCAGGACAACCCCGACCAAGTGCCGGCTGCACCACGTGGCCAGGTCACTCTCGTCGCACGCATCAAACCGAGCGAGCCACTCCTTCCAGGACGCGGGGCTCCCGATGGTCAGATCGCCAGCATTCACCTTCCCTCCCTTCAGAGCATGATCACGGTCGAAATCCGTGAAGACTTCTTCTTGGCCTTGGGAGAAGAGACTCCCCGGCCTGCCACGACTCCCCTACCCCTTGTTCGCCCCGAACTCGACGAAGGCCCTCACTTGAGTTACACATTCCAGTGGTACTTGTTCGCAGTGATGGCTTTCGGTGGACTCTGGTATCTCCTTCGCCAAGAAGTAAGAGCTCGTCGCGGTGATGACCTCACTCCTCAGCGTTCCCGGGACAACGACGAAGAGGACGCGCTGCTCGACCAAGCTGAAAGCTAGGCAAGCTCGATGAGCTCGCGATACTCCTCGCTCCAGTGGTCTTCTACCCCGTCGGGCATGATCAACACTCTCTCTGGATTGAGCGCGAGAACGGCGCCATCGTCGTGGCTCACGAGAACAACAGCTCCTTGGAAGTGAGCGAGGGCGTCGAGGATTTCCTCCCGGCTAGCGGGGTCTAGGTTATTCGTTGGTTCATCCAAGAGCAGCACATTCGCCTTAGAGACGACCAATGTTGCCAGCGACAATCTCGTCTTCTCCCCTCCCGAAAGGACCCCGGCAGGTTTGAGCACATCGTCACCGGTGAAGAGGAAGGAACCCAAGACTTTTCGGGCCTCTGTCTCCCCCAGCGTTGGAGAAGACGAGAGCATGTTCTCGAGAACTGTTCTGTTCATATCGAGGGTTTCGTGTTCCTGGGCGTAGTAGCCCACCTGAAGCCCATGGCCCGCGTCCACAGCGCCCGTATCGGGGGCGTCTACTCCGGCCAGAATCCGGAGCAGTGTGGTCTTGCCCGCTCCGTTCAGTCCCACAATGACTACTTTCGAACCCCGATCTATGGCCAGGTCCACAGCCGTGAACACTTCGAGGGATCCGTAACTCTTTGAGAGGTTCGAGGCAAGAAGCGGAGTCTTACCACAGGGGGCAGGGTCTGGAAAGCGAAGTTTCGCAACCTTCTCCGTTGTCCGGACATTCTCAAGCCCTTGAAGCATCCTTTCAGCGCGGGCCTTCATTTGCTGAGCGGAGGAGGCTTTACTCGCTTTCGCTCCGAAACGGGCGGCTTGGAGTTGAAGGGCAGCTGCTTTCTTTTCGGTAATGGTTCTCTCACGAATTCGCCTCTCCTGGTCAGCTTCGCGAGCGACGAGATAGCGCTTCCAGGACATGTTGTAGATGTCGATAGTGGAGCGCGTGGCATCGAGGTAGAAGACGCGGTTGACGGTCTCCTCGACGAGTGCCACGTCGTGGGATATCACAATCACTCCTCCGGGGTATGAGCCCAGGAAGGAGCGAAGCCATGAGACGGAGTCAGCATCGAGATGGTTGGTGGGTTCGTCCAAAACCATCAATGGCGCATTCTGGAAGAGGATTCTTGCTAGTTCGATCCGACGTCGTTGGCCTCCCGAGAGTGTCCCTAAGGACTGCTCGAGAATGCTGTTCGGGAGATTCAAGTGGGACGCTATGGTGGAGGCTTCGGCCTCGGCTTGATAGCCACCGAGCGCGAGAAAACGATCGTTGAGCCGACCGTAACGCGCCATGGCCGCGTTCGCTGTGTCGGGATCGCTCTCCCCCATGTGGATGGTGGCCTGCTCCATGTCGGCCATCAGCGTTCCCAGTCCCCTCGCGTTCAGAATCCGCGCCCGCGCAGTTTCGGTCGGATCTCCGGCGCGGGGATCCTGTGGGAGATAGCCCATCTCCCCGGTGAGGTGGACGGATCCCTCCGTCGGGGCCAGGTCGCCAGCAATAACCTTCGTGAGGGTGGTCTTTCCCGCTCCGTTACGACCGACAAGCCCTACCTTGTCGCCGGTGTCCACCCGAAAAGAGACGTCATCCAGAAGCACGCGAGCGCCGATACGGATCTGCAGGTTTTTGACCTCAAGCACGGTGCACCCGCGAGGAAAAGTAAGCCTGCGGAAGAACTAGATAGAGAATCCGAGGGCCCTCATCATGTCTCGACCATCCTCGGTGATGCGCTCTTGGCCCCATGGAGGCATCCACACCCAGTTGATGCGGAACCGCTCGACTACACCATCGAGTGCGTTGGCCATTTCCTCTTCAATCACATCGGTCAGAGGACATCCCGCTGAGGTGAGAGTCATGCTGATGATGAGCGCGTCTTCTTCGTCATCCCACGACAGGTCATAGATGAGGCCCAGGTCGACAATGTTGACGCCCAATTCGGGATCGATAACGTTTTTGAGACCCTCTTGAACAGAATCGAACTTCTCGTCGCTCAGCGCAACGGTCGCCATAGCTTTTCTCCTCTGGCTAAGCGGTCTTCTGTGTGTAGCGGTCGTAACCTTCTGCCTCGAGACGCTCGGCCAGCTCAGGTCCGCCACTTTCAGCAATCTTGCCCCCCACTACGACGTGGACGTAGTCGGGCTTGATGTAGTTGAGGATACGCGTGTAGTGGGTAATCAGCAGGACACCGAGACCGGTGGAGTCCTTGGCCCGGTTCACACCCTCCGCAACAATCTTCAGAGCGTCCACGTCGAGACCGGAATCCGTCTCGTCGAGTACCGCGAATTTTGGCTTGAGAAGTTCGAGCTGCATGATTTCGTGGCGCTTCTTCTCTCCTCCGGAGAATCCTTCGTTGACGCTACGTTCGGCGAAACCGGGCTCCATCTTGAGAGAGTCCATCGCTCCCCGAAGGTCCTTCACCCACTCGCGGAGCGCGGGAGCTTTGCCATCGAGTGCGGTCTTCGCAGAGCGGAGGAAGTTGGTAACGCTGACGCCTGGCACCTCGACGGGGTACTGCATAGCCAAAAACAGGCCCGCTTTTGCGCGCTCATCAACACTCATCTCGAGGACATCTTCGCCATCTAGCTCGATAGATCCCGAGGTGACTTCATAGCGAGGGTGGCCAGCAATGGTGTACGCGAGGGTTGATTTTCCCGAACCGTTGGGGCCCATGATGGCGTGAGTGTGACCTTGCTCAAGTGCGAGGTCCACCCCTTTCAGGATCTCCACCGGTCCACCTTCGGTTTCGATGGAAACGTGCAAATCAGAGATTGTCAGAGTGCTCATGGTCTTCCTTACGACTCGTCGTCAATGGTTTTGGGGGTGGGGTCAACAAACACCACACCGTCGGTTATGGTCACCGGATAGACCGGTACCGGCTCAAAGGCCGGAAAGTTCCGAGGCTTACCTGTCTGGAGGGAAAACTTCGACCCGTGGGCCCAACACTCGAGAGTGTCGTCCTCCACAAATCCTTCAGAGAGCGATATCTCGCCGTGGCTACAGGTGTCACCGATCGCGTGGACATCCCCTGCCGAGTCCTTGACAAGCGCTATCGGAACCCCATCGATGGTGACCTTAACCGCGCTGGACACGCTGAGGTCATCTACTCCGCATACCTTCACCGCGGCCATTTAGCTCTCCTCCGTCTGTGAAAGCTTCCGCTGGATCTTCTCAGTGAGGGCAGTGACGAGGTCCGGGTCATTGATCTTGGAGACAACATCGACGAGGAACCCCATAACGACGAGCCTTCTGGCGTCGAGCTCTTCAATCCCTCGAGACTGGAGATAGAAGAGTTGTTCGTCGTCGAACCGGCCCGTGGCGCTCGCGTGGCCTGCACCAGCAATGTCCCCGGTCTTGATTTCGAGGTTGGGAATGGAGTCGGCTCTCGTTCCATCACTGAGAACAAGATTCCGATTCTGTTCGTAGGAGTCCGTTCCCACGGCATCCGCCCCGATGAGGACATCGCCTACCCACACGGTGCGAGCACCCGCTCCATGGAGCGCGCCCTTATATGTCACGCGCGAAATGGTCTGCGGACCCTGGTGATGCACATACACCCGGTGTTCGATGTGCTGCGTTGAATCCGCAAAGTACGCACCCCACAGGTGTCCAGCCGCTCCGGCACCCACCAGTTGGGTCGACGGGTTGACCACGACAACATCTCCACCGAGGCTCACCACAATCTGGGTGAAGGATGCGTCCTTCCCGACGGTGGCAAAGTGAGCGGCGTAGTGGAGCGAGCCGGGGTTCCAGTCCTGAACGCAGACCACGTGGAGAGAGGCCCCATCGTGAATGTCGAATTCGACATTTTCTGCCAGAACCGCATCCCCCGTGGATTCCATGATCAGAGTCGCATGGCTGTTGGCACTGACTCTGACAATGGTGTGTGCGGCGCGAGGGGTGGAGCCGAGGGTGCTTCGACCTAACCGAAGCGGTTCGGAATGCTCCCCCGAGATGTCGACAACTAAGACCTTGTCGCTCGATGACCAGGCATTAGCAGCAGCACGGTCCTCCGGGAGTCCTGCTACACCTCGGGGGGCGTCGACAGGTGCTACCCATGCCACCGAGTAGCCCTCGACTTCCGGCGTCTCGATCTCATAGGCACTACCGTCGAGTTTTCCCTCCAGGAGCGGTTGCAGCTTGGAAACCGGAGTGAGCTTCCACTCTGGCTCGCGCCCGGTCACCGAATCAAAGTCGCTCACATCTCCGGAGGCGAAACGTTCAGACCTCGTCTGAACCGGAACGTCGTGACCCACACGAGTGTCGTGCGGCGCAAGCACGGCTTGCCCGCCTGAGTTTTCTGTGCTCATTTAGCCGACTGAGCCTTCCATATTCATTTCGATAAGTTTGTTCAATTCGAGCGCATACTCCATGGGCAGCTCGCGGGCTATGGGTTCGATGAAACCGCGGACAATCATGGCCATGGCTTCGTCTTCAGCCAACCCGCGGCTCTGAAGGTAGAACAGCTGCTCTTCGCTTACCTTCGAGACCGTTGCCTCGTGTCCGAGCTGGACATCGTCGACACGAATGTCAATGGCGGGGTAGGTGTCACTACGGGAAATGGTGTCGACTAGCAACGCGTCACAGCGGACTGTGTTTGCGGAATGGTGGGCGGTGTCGTCCACTCGGACTTCACCGCGATACCCGGCTCGCCCTCCTCCTCGCGCAATCGACTTCGAGACAATGGACGAGGTCGTGTGCGGAGCCATGTGGATCATCTTCGCTCCAGCGTCTTGGTGCTGACCTGGACCAGCGAATGCGACGGACAGGGTCTCGCCCTTGGCGCGCTCACCCACCAAGAACACCGAGGGATACTTCATCGTGACCTTGGATCCGAGGTTTCCATCGATCCACTCCATGGTCGCGCCTTCGTGAGCAATCGCGCGCTTTGTCACGAGGTTGTAAACGTTGTTCGACCAGTTTTGAATCGTCGTATACCGGACGCGAGCGTTCTTCTTCACAATGATCTCAACCACGGCGGAGTGCAGGGAATCCGAGGAATAAATCGGTGCGGTACACCCTTCGATGTAGTGCACGTAGCTGCCCTCGTCGGCGATAATCAGGGTGCGCTCAAACTGGCCCATGTTCTCCGTGTTGATGCGGAAGTATGCCTGGAGCGGAATTTCGACGTGAACACCGGGCGGAACGTATACGAAAGAACCTCCCGACCACACAGCGGTGTTCAGCGCCGCGAACTTGTTGTCTCCGGCAGGGATCACCGTTCCGAAGTACTCCGTGAAGAACTCAGGGTGCTCGCGGAGAGCAGTATCGGTGTCGAGGAAGAGCACGCCCTGCTGCTCCAGATCTTCGCGAATCTGGTGGTACACAACCTCGGACTCATACTGTGCTGCAACACCGGCGACCAGTCGGGCTCTCTCCGCCTCCGGGATACCCAAGCGCTCGTAGGTGTTCTTGATGTCGTCTGGGAGGTCCTCCCACGTCGTGGCTTGGCGCTCGGTCGAACGCACGAAGTACTTGATGTTGTCGAAGTCGATTCCGGACAAATCGGCGCCAAAATTGGGCATCGGTTTCTTGTCGAAAAGCTGCAGGCCTTTGAGGCGAGTAGCGAGCATCCACTCCGGCTCGTCTTTCAGGGCTGAAATCTCGCGAACAACGTCCTCTGACAGCCCCCGTTTGGCGGTTGCTCCAGCCGTATCGGCGTCGTGCCAACCAAACTCATAGTTGCCGAGGCTCTCGAGCTCGGGACGGTCGAGAAGTACATCCGACATTCGTGCTTCCTCCTCTGTGTGCGATGGGCGGGGCTGAACCTTCCAAGGGGCTCATCAGGGTGAGCCACGTAGACTTGGTGCTCTCGTTGCGGTGTGGCAACCCCACCAGATAAGCATCAACGCTTGATGGTGTCCTAAGTCTAACTGTTCGAAACTCTGTCGTGAAGGTGTGAGCCCGTGAAAACCCTGTGGAAGTGGCTTCCGGCTGTGGTCGACCGTCGCGTTCGCATCGCTGCGTGGGCTTCCCTCGTGAGTCAGATTTTGATCATCGGAACCGGCGGAGCGGTACGACTGACCGGCTCAGGTCTGGGCTGTCCGACCTGGCCTCGATGCACCGAGGACTCGTTCGTCACGACAGCGGAAATGGGATTCCACGGCGTCATCGAGTTCGGAAACCGCCTGCTGACTTTCCTGCTCATCATCATCGCTATCGTGATGTTCCTCTTCGTCGTGCGAATGCGCTCAGAGCGCCCTGAACTCTTCCGCCTCTCGGTGGCTCTCGGCCTGGGTATCCCAGGTCAAGCGGTAATCGGCGGGGTCACAGTGTTGACCGATTTGAACCCGTATGTGGTGGGTCTGCACTACCTTCTCTCCGCCGTGCTCGTGGGTTTGGCCGCTGTCCTCCTGTACCGGGTTCGACGCGGCCCGAGGCAAAGGAATTGGGGCGTGCCTGGCTCAGTTCGGCTACTCGGGGGTGCGCTCCTCGGGGTCCTGACACTCTCCGTCGTGATGGGAATCCTCACGACGGGATCGGGTCCGCACGCGGGAGATTCGGGTGCTGCTCGAAACGGGCTCGATTCGTGGTTATTGCAGCACTTCCACGCGTGGCCCTCGTATGTCGTGCTGGGTCTAATTGTCACGCTGGTGGCGCTTTCCCGTTTTGCCTCGGTGGGCTCCGCTGGATACCGCCGGGCGATCACAGGGGCCCTGGGCGTGACGCTTACTCAGATCGGGGTAGGCCTCTACCAAGCTAACAGCGGGTTACCCGTCTTCGCGGTCGGGGTTCACATGGTCTTGGCGGCGGTGCTCGTGGCTCTGGTGACCACAGCACTCCTGGCGCAGAGAGAGACCTCTATACGGGGAGTAGCGGATCGATTCCCACAGCCACAAACAGCAGCGTCAAGTAGCTAATACTCGAGTTGAATACCCGCATGGGTGAGAGTTCGTCGCCTCGCAGAGACCTCTGGTACAGGCGGTGTGACTCGTACAGGAACCAACCTCCGGCTCCGAGAGCGACAACGGTGTAGAGGACACCCATGGGCGCAACCGGAACGAGTAGCAGCGAGGCGGCCACAGTGGCCCACGCATACAAAATCACCTGGAGACCAACTGCGGGTGCTTCACGCACCACAGCGAGCATCGGGACATCCACGCGCGCGTAGTCGTCGCGATATTTCATCGAGAGAGGCCAATAGTGCGGTGGAGTCCACAGAAACACGACGAGGAAGAGTATCCAGGCCTCAAGGCTCAGGGAGCCGGTTACCGCGGACCAGCCAATCAGCACCGGAAAGCACCCAGCAATACCGCCCCAAATGATGTTCTGCTCGCTTCGGCGCTTCAGCCACAGTGTGTAGACGAAGACGTAGAACAGGATCGCGGCCAGGGACAGGAGTGCTGCGAGCGGAGTCGTAAACGCCCAGAGCCACATCACAGAACCAACACCGAGCGCACTGGCAAATACCAGTGCTGCAGCGCCGGAAATCTCCCCTGTCACCAAAGGTCTTGCGCTGGTCCGACCCATGTGCTCGTCGATGTCTCTATCGATGAACATGTTGTAGGCATTGGCACTGCCGGCGCTGAGGGCGCCCCCCACAACGGTGGCCAACACTAGCCACAGGTTGGGAATTCCACGTTCAGCCAAGACCATGACGGGAACAGTCGTGACCAGCAGAAGTTCGATTACGCGGGGTTTTGTGAGAGCGATATAGGACCGCACGATGCCAACAACACTCCGTCCCAGCGGCGGAGCGCTAAGAGAGGAGGTCATAGAAAACAGAGTCCTTTGCCGTGCATGACGCCCCCAAGTGTAGAGAAGAAATCCTCCAAGGAGCTGAGTGCGTGACGGTCGAGAAGCCGAAAGCCGGCTCGTTATACTCGAGAGCGATGGGCCTAATGTTGAGCCCCACCGCGCAATGTCTAAAGGATGGCCCTCCCCTATGGGATCAGTTTTCAGCGACCAGGACAGAAAAGCAGTAGATATCGCGAGGGTGCTGGCCGCTGATGCGGTCGAAAAGGCCGGTCACGGTCACCCCGGCACAGCGATCAGTCTTGCGCCCGTTGCCTACCTTCTGTTTCAGAAGGTGATGAAGCTTGACCCCTCCGACCCTCAGTGGCTTGGTCGTGACAGGTTCATCTTGTCTGCGGGGCACTCGTCACTCACCCAATACGTTCAATTGTTCCTCGGAGGCTTCGGTCTCGAGCTCGAGGACATCAAGGCCCTGCGGACCTGGGGTTCTCTGACCCCCGGACATCCGGAGTACGGGCATACAGACCACGTGGAAATCACCACTGGTCCTCTCGGCCAGGGACTTGCCTCTGCAACGGGGTTCGCGTACGCGCAACGGTTTGAGCGCGGTCTATTTGATCCAGACACAGCACCTGGTGAATCACCCTTTGACCACTTTGTGTATGTCATTGCTGGCGATGGTGATCTTCAGGAGGGTGTCTCAGCCGAGGCTGCGTCGCTGGCAGGGCACCAGGAGCTTGGCAACCTCATTGTCCTTTACGACGCCAATCAAATCTCAATCGAGGACGACGTCGACATCGCCTTCAGTGAGGACGTCCAGGCCCGTTACGAAGCGTATGGATGGGACGTCCACACTGTTGACTTTGGCTCGGCCGAGAACTATACGGAGGACGTTGATGCCCTGCTCGAGGCCATCACTCGTGCCCAGGCCGACTCACAACGACCCTCACTCATCGTTGTGAAAACCATCATTGGGTGGCCCTCCCCAAATAAGCAAAACACCGGAAAGATTCACGGTTCGGCTCTGGGTGCCGATGAGCTCGCGGCCCTCAAGTCAGAGCTGGGTATGGAGCCCGGCGAGTCATTTGTTGTCCCTTCAGACGTGCTCGAGCACACTCGAGGCCTCGGCGAGCGGTCCCGGCACACGCGTGAATCATGGGATGAGCTGTTTAGTCAGTGGGCGGAGAAGAATCCCGACAAGAAAGCTCTGCTGGACCGGCTCCTGGCGGGAGGGCTTCCGGATATCGAAGCAATACTTCCGACCTTTGAGGGAGTGGACTCCCTTGCGACCCGAGCAGCCTCCGGTCAAGTCCTGAACGCTCTCGGGAGCGTACTGCCTGAGTTGTGGGGTGGCTCTGCTGATCTTGCAGACTCCAACCTCACCACCATTAAGGGACGCGCGTCATTTGCGCCTGCCCATCACTCGACCAAAGAATTTCAGGCAGACCTGTACGGCTCCGTGCTTCATTTTGGAATCCGGGAGCACGCTATGGGCTCAATTCTCAATGGAATCGCGCTACACGGACCCACCAAACCGTTTGGGGGCACCTTCCTCATCTTTAGTGACTACATGCGCCCGGCGGTCAGATTGGCAGCGCTGATGGGGGTGCCAGCCCGGTATGTCTGGACACACGACTCCATCGGGTTGGGTGAAGATGGCCCCACCCACCAACCGGTCGAACAACTCGCCACATTGCGAGCTATTCCCGGGCTGGACATTGTGCGGCCAGCTGATGCACACGAGACCGCGTATGCGTGGAAGACCATGATCGAGCGCCAACACAATCCAGCGGGCATTGCGCTCACCCGACAGGGAATTCCCGTGTTGGAGCGTGGTGACGACGTCGCCGCGGGCTCCACACTCGCTCACGCCCGACACACGGCGCGGGGTGGCTATGTTCTCGCCGAATCCGTTGGCCAGTTGCAAGTAATTTTGCTGGCGACCGGGTCCGAAGTTGCCATTGCGCTGTCAGCCCGCAGCGCCCTTGAGGAATCTGGAATTGGGACTCGAGTGGTGTCCATGCCTTGTGTGGAATGGTTTGATGAGCAAGACCAGTCTTATCGCGACAGCGTCCTACCACCCTCAGTGCGTGCGCGCGTCTCTGTCGAGGCGGGCATTGCGCAAGGGTGGCATCGTTTCGTGGGTGATACAGGTCGGACGGTCTCCCTCGAGCATTTTGGCGCATCGGCCGACTATCAGCGTTTGTATGAGGAATTCGGGCTCACATCCGAAGCGGTCGTGACTGCTGCCACGGAATCCTTGGCGGCTTCAGGAAAGTAGAAACATGACGTCAACACCAAGCTTGGAGATTAGTCAGATTGGGGTCAGCATCTGGCTGGATGATCTCTCCAAGGACAGGCTAACCTCAGGTTCCCTAGCCGCTCTTATGGAGCACAACCACGTTGTCGGTGTGACGAGTAACCCGACGATCTTTGCGGGCGCTGTTTCAGGTAGCGACTCCTATACCGGAGACCTCGCTGATCTCGCCCGTGCGGGTGTCACGCCCGAAGAGGCCGTGTTCGAAGTCATGATTCGCGACATTCAAGGTGCCTGTGACCTGATGCGTCCTGTCTTCGACTCGACCGACGGGCTAGACGGACGTGTGTCCCTCGAGGTATCGCCTCTGCTCGCTCATGACACCTCCGGAACCATCGAGCAAGCCAAAGATTTATGGAACCGCGTGGACAGACCCAACCTGATGATCAAGATCCCAGCGACGAAGGCTGGCTTACCGGCCATCTCGGAGGTTATCGGTGAGGGAATCAGTGTCAACGTGACCCTCATCTTCAGCTTGGAACGCTACGGCGAGGTTATTGACGCATACTTTGATGGCATCGAGAAAGCTCAAGCCGCGGGCCACTCGCTTTCTGCTATTCGCTCCGTGGCGTCGTTCTTCGTGTCTCGTGTTGATGCAGCAATTGATGCCAAGCTCGATGCAGTCAATACTCCTGAGGCTACGGCTGTCCGCTCCCTCTCCGCGGTTGCCAATGCCCGTCTCGCCTACGAGCTGTTCCTCGAACGTCACAACTCTGGGCGCGCTCAGGGTTTGAAGCAGAAGGGCATGAACAATCAACGACCTCTTTGGGCCTCCACTGGTGTCAAGGACCCTTCTCTGCCGCCCGCCTACTACGTCACCGAACTAGCCGTGGCCGATGTAGTCAATACGATGCCCGAGAAGACCCTGATGGCTTTGGAGGCAGTTGGCGTCGTTGAGGGTGATCGAGTGACGGGGTATTTTGATGCTGCTCGAGAGACTCTGGGTGCGGTTGAGGACTTGGGAATTTCGCTCGCTCAGGTAACGGATGCCCTTGAGCAGGACGGTGTGGAGAAGTTTGTTCAATCATGGCGAGAGCTCCTCGAGACGGTAGCGAATGCTATGGAAGGCTCTGCGTGAGCCTGGCAGTCGCACTCAACGACACCCTGAACAGAAACATAAGGAGTCGTTGCGAGGAGCGCGCGAGTGAGGGTTTCATGGACTCCCTCTCGAAGGCCGATTCGACGCTGTGGGGTGAAACAGCGCAACCTGAGGCATCAATCCGTTTGGGGTGGACTGCCCACCCCGACAGGTGGAGTGGCCTGGCCGCTGAAATCACAGAGCTACACCAAGAACTCAGCTCTCGAGGGATCAATCAGGTGGTCCTCTGTGGCATGGGAGGGTCGTCCCTCGGCCCAGAAGTGATAGCGGCCACCCATGGTCTGCCACTGACCATTGTGGATTCCACCCATCCCGATGAGGTCGCACTGTCCGTGAACCAGGACCTCTCAAAAACCGTGGTGGTTGTATCGTCCAAATCGGGCGGTACCGTGGAGACTGACTCACAGAAGAGGGCGTTTGAGAGCGCATTGCGCGCCCAAGGGCTCGAGCCCACCCAACACATTGTCGTCGTGAGTGATCCGGGTTCATCACTGAGCGTGTCGTCGCTGGAATCTGGATACCGAGTGTTCGACGGTGACCCGACTATCGGTGGTCGTTTTTCTGCCCTCTCGCCCTTTGGTCTCGTTCCCGCGGGGCTTGCGGGTCTTGATCTTGCCCAGTTTCTGCAAGACGCGTCCGAGGGTTATGCCCAGTGCATCACGTCAGGCCCCGATAACCCAGCCCTCATGCTGGGAATCGCCATCGCGCAGAACAATCCCCAGGTCAACAAAGTTCTCTATCGCTCTGATCCCGATGCACCAGGATTCGGGGACTGGGTCGAACAGTTGGTCGCTGAATCAACGGGTAAAGATGGCCTAGGTATTCTGCCTGTGGTCGAGTCCAGTCTTGACCACATCGAAGACGGGCTCAGCATTGGTCCGAGCGCATCGAATAGTGACATCGAAGTGTCGGGCTCCATCGCCCACCAAATGGTCTTGTGGGAATTTGCGACGGCGGTAGCGGGTGCGGAACTTGGGGTGAATCCGTTTGATCAACCCAACGTGGAAAGCGCGAAAGTGGCGGCACGGGAATTACTCAGTTCGACCAGCCACGAGACTCGCAACGAGGAATCACTCGAGGGTGTTTCTGTGTTCTGCGCCGGCCGTGCCAGCACACCCGAGAGTCTGAGTGGCATACCGGTGCAATTGAGGGATCTTGCGGGACCGCACGGCTACATCGCATTATGTGTGTTCGGTCCGCGAGAACACACCCACCTGTGGCGAGAGTGCGCAGATGCGCTGGAGCACAAGACAGGACGACCCGTCACCGTGGGCTTTGGGCCGCGCTTTCTCCACTCCACGGGCCAACTTCACAAAGGCGGTGCTCCCGAGGGGGTCTTTCTCCAAATAATTCAGACTCCCCTGGTGGAGCTTGATATTCCGGGTCGTGACTTTGATTTTTGGCAGCTACTTCTTGCTCAGGCGCACGGCGACGCTGACGTGCTTGCTCGTAGCGGACAGCCGGTACTGAGCCTCACTGGGGACGCGTCAGGGGTGACACGCGTGAGGGAGGCGCTCCAGAACTAGAGGCGACCTTTTCGCTGTCGGAGTTTTGTGAGCGCATCTTCAAGGATCTGTTTCGCCTCTTTGTCAGTGCGACGCTCCTTCACGTAAGCGAGATGTGTCTTGTACGGCTCATTAACAGGCAGCTCAGGAGGATTGTCTTTGTCACGCCCAGCTGGCAATCCCGTGGTTGGTGAATCGATGATGTCGGGAATCTCATCTGGTTCAATCTGAGCCGAGAAGTAGCGAACTGTCTCGTTACCCATGGCATCCCAGTAGGACACGGCAATGCGGTCCGCCTGAATCCCGCGGTCCTGTTCGCCCATAGGGCCAGAACCGACACGGGTTCCTCTAATCGCGCTTCCGCCAGTTGCCATGACTCAACCTTCCTAAATATCGAACCGGGTGAAGAGTCCGAGCACAACGATGCTCGAAACCCACACCAAGGCCACCACGACCGTAATCCTGTTCAAGTTCCTCTCGGCGACACCGGAAGACCCGAGGTTTGAGGTCACTCCCCCGCCGAACATGTCCGACAGGCCGCCGCCTCGCCCGCGGTGCAGGAGAATCATCAGCGTCAGAAGAATGCTGGTGAGCGCCAGCAGAACCAAAAACACGACGCGCAGAATTTCCACTTTAACCTCCCGAAACCCTCACCACTATAGACGCTGAGCGCTCGTTCTAGTCCACACTCACGTGGTGTGGGAAGCGAGCAATGGCGACAAACTCGTCCACGTCGAGGCTCGCTCCCCCCACGAGGGCTCCATCGATGTTGTCCCGTTTCATAAACCCAGCAATGTTGACCGACTTGACTGAGCCTCCATAGAGAATGCGAGTGCGCTCTGCGGCGTCATCGCCGTGGACACTGCGGATGGTGTCGCGAAGAGCAGCACAGACCTCCTCGGCTTGTTCCGGCGTAGCCGCTTGCCCGCTTCCAATGGCCCAGACTGGCTCATAGGCAACCACGATGTCTGCCTTTTTATCAATGGAGGTGAGGACGGCCGTGAGCTGGTCCACCGGAACCTTGCTCGCACCATATTTTTCCAGGTCCTCTGAGGTTTCTCCTACGCACAGCACAGGAACCAGGTTGTTTCTCAATGCCGCCTGGACTTTGCCCGCACACACGTCATCGTCCTCATGGTGGTCCGCACGCCGTTCAGAGTGCCCGACAAGGACATATGTGCAATCCAAAGCCTCTAAAAACACCCCGGAGACGTCACCCGTGTGTGCGCCGTCATCGTGAACAGAGAGGTCCTGCGCACCAAGTTCCAGCGGCAAGTCGTCAGCGTTGATCAAGGTTTGAACAGACCGAAGGTCCGTAAAGGGAGGAAATACGGCGACTTCCACCTCCTGCTCATTGAACTTCTTGTCTTTGAGGGCCCACGCAAGTTTCTGAACGAAGGCGATGGATTGGAGATGATCGAGGTTCATCTTCCAGTTACCAGCAATTAGGGGGCGACGGGTGGTTGCCATCCAAGCATCTCCAATCCAGGCAGTTGTTTTCCTTCGAGGAACTCGAGACTCGCTCCCCCTCCGGTTGAAATGTGTCCAAACTGATCGTCCGAAAAACCCAAGGCACGCACCGCAGCCGCAGAGTCCCCGCCACCCACGACTGAAAGCCCCTCTACCTGGGTCAGCGCCTCCGCCACTGCGAGAGTCCCTGCCGAAAAGGCATCAAATTCGAATACTCCCATGGGGCCATTCCAGAACACGGTGTGGGAGTCTCTGATCGCCTCCTGGAAAGCCCTCTGAGATTTCTCTCCAATATCGAGGCCCAGAGCTTCTGCGCCATGGGGCCCCTGCTCCAGTTGGTCTATGGGAAGAGTGACGTGGGAGGCTGCGGGGCTGAACGAGTCAGCCATCACGATGTCAGTGGGGAGAACAATCTCGACGCCCAGCGTGGAAGCGAGGTCGAGGAATCCCGTTACGAGCTCGATTTGATCCTTCTCGAGGAGACTTTTGCCGACAGCGTGGCCCTGAGCTGCAAGGACGGTGAACACCATTCCCCCGCCGATAATCAGCCGGTCGATAGTGGGCAGGAGTGCCTCAATGACGCCAAGCTTGTCTGAGACTTTCGACCCGCCCAAAACCACCGTGTAGGGTCTCTCCGGCCGGGATGTCAGCTTCTCGAGGACATCGACCTCTTTCTCCACCAAAAAGCCCGCATAGGAGGGTGTAAGGCGCGGGAGTTCGTACACACTCGCCTGCTTCCGGTGCACGACGCCGAAACCATCGACAACGCACGCATCAACGTGGGAGGCCCACTCCATGGCTAGTTCAAGCCTGGCTGAGTCTTCTTTCGAGGTTTCCCTCGGGTCAAATCGAAGGTTCTCGAGAAAGACGACTTCGCCGGGTTTCATCTCCTCACATGCGCTCCATACCTCGTCCCCGGTGACGCCCGGAATGAGGGGTACGGGGAAACCAGCGAGCTCGGAAGTTCGCGCAGCCACCGGCGCTGCGCTGAGGTGATCATCCTCAGGTCCCTGGGGGCGCCCGAGATGACTGGCAAGAATTACAGATGCGCCCCGCCCGGTGAGCCACTCAAGAGTGGGCAAAAACGCACGGATGCGTCCATCATCGGAGATCGTGCCGTTATCCAGTGGAACGTTGGCGTCCACGCGCAAGAACACCACGCGACCATCAAGGTCGAGGGACTCCTCCAGAGTTGTGAGCGCCACTACTTAGAGCTGTGCCGCCATGTAGGACGCAAGGTCCACCAACCTGTTGGAGTAACCCCATTCGTTGTCATACCAGGAGCTCATCTTCACCTGGTTGCCAATGACGCGGATTAGACCGCCATCGACAATCGACGAGTAGGCGTCACCTACGATGTCGCTGGAGACAATGGGCTCCTCTGTGTAGCGAAGAACTCCCTTCCAGGGGCCATTGTCAGAAGCGGACCGGAAAGCGGCCTGTACCTGCTCAAGGGTCACCTCCTGCGAGGTCTCAACAGTGAGATCGGTGATTGATCCGGTGGGGACGGGTACTCGCAGTGCGAAGCCGTCAAGCTTGCCCTTCAACTCAGGAAGCACCAAGCCAATGGCCTTGGCCGCACCTGTGGAGGTAGGAACAATGTTCACGCCTGCTGCTCGCGCCCGACGGAGGTCACTGTGCGGACCGTCCTGCAGATTTTGATCCGCTGTGTAGGCGTGGACGGTCGTCATGAGACCTTTTTCAATACCAAAAGCATCGTGGAATACTTTCGCCATCGGTGCAAGACAGTTCGTTGTGCAAGACGCGTTAGACACGATGTGGTGGGCGGAGGAGTCGTAGTCCTGGTGGTTAACGCCCATAACCACGGTGAGGTCTTCGCCATTGGCAGGGGCGGAAATAATGACCTTCTTAGCTCCGGCGCTGAGGTGAGCCTTCGCCTTGTCAGCATCGGTGAAGAATCCCGTGGACTCCACCACGATGTCGACATCGAGCTTGCCCCAGGGCAGGTTGCCGGGGTCGCGCTCGGCGTAGACCGTGATGGCCTTCCCGTCCACGACGATGGTGCCCTCACCAGCTTCAACCGAGACAGGGAGTCGGCCTCCCACGGAGTCATACTTGAGCAGGTGCGCGAGCGCCTTGGGGTCGGTCAAGTCATTGACGGCGACAATGGTGATGTCGTGAGAGCTAGCAAGAGCAGCTCGAAAAAAGCTTCGTCCGATTCGACCAAAGCCGTTGATGGCAACGTTGACCACGGAGGGTGTCCCTTCATAATTCAGCGGAAATGGAGAAGGCCGGGAAAACCCCGGCCCATTCCAGTGTCTTGCTGTCTCAGACTAGCAGTGAAGCCCCCGCGTGAGCACGGGCCGCTTCGAAACGTTTCGCAACATTCTCCCAATTGACGATATTCCAGAAAGCGGCAACGTAGTCGGCCTTGACGTTTTGGTAGTCGAGGTAGAAGGCGTGCTCCCACATATCGAGCTGCAAAATCGGGGTAGTTCCTTGAGCGGTGTTGGCTTGCTGATCAAAGAGCTGCTGAATCACGAGTCGGGAACCCACCGGATCCCATGACAGGACGCCCCAGCCCGAGCCTTGGATGCCCAATGACGCGGCCTGGAAATGCGCTTTGAAGGCATCGAACGAGCCGAAGTACTCGTCGATGGCAGACGCGACTTCCCCTTCTGGGGTTCCCCCAGCTCCTGGAGCAAGATTGGTCCAGAAAATCGAGTGGTTGACGTGCCCGCCAAGGTGGAAGGCCAAGTCCTTCTCCAGACGATTGATATTGGCAAAGTTGCTGGTCTCTCGTGCCTCTGCCATCTGCGCGAGTGCATTGTTGGCGCCGTCAACATAGGCCTTGTGGTGTTTCGAGTGGTGGAGCTCCATGATGCGGGCGCTGATGTGGGGCTCGAGGGCCGCATAGTCGTAGGGCAATTCGGGAAGCGAATACGTCATGACATCCTCCAGAGATCGTGTGGGCTTGCCCATAGTCTAGGGCGCCCGACTGAGGGGGTAATGAGGGCCTAATCGACCTCAGCAGGGACGGCATCCAAGGTGCTGGGAATTCCCAGGTCTTCAGCCTTCTTGTCCGCCATAGCGAGAAGCCTCCGGATGCGGCCGGCCACCGCGTCCTTGGTCAAAGGCGGATCTGCGTGGTGACCTAATTCGTCGAGACTCGCATCTCGGTGGGTGAGACGGAGATTTCCGGCGTACAGGAGGTGATCGGGGATCTCCGCGCCCAATATTTCAAGAGCGCGTTCTACCCTCGCACACGCCGCAACGGCAGCTTGAGCTGAGCGCCTCAGGTTTGCGTCATCGAAGTTCACCAACCGATTCGCAGTCGCTCGGACCTCTCGGCGTTCTCTGAGCTTCTCCCACTCCGACACCGCACCTGGCGCGCCCATGAGCGTAAGAAGCTCTGAAATGGCCTCTCCGTCTCTCACCATCACGCGATGCGCCATACGGACTTCTCTGGCTTTCGAGGTCACACCAATCCTGGCGCCGATTCCCACCATGGCCATTGCCGCTTCTCCGGTGGGTGCCACGATTTCAATGGCTGCTGATCTTCCAGGCTCGCTGATACTTCCACCCGCGAGGAAAGCTCCCCTCCAAATCGAGGGCAAATCACCAACAGGTGAGGTAGTCAGCTTGTTTGGTAGACCTCGCACCGGGCGCTTTCGGGGATCTAACAGCCCGGTCTGTCGGGCAAGAGTCTCGCCCCCCTGACGCACCCGGACTACATACAGCGGGTGAGTTCTGTTCCCTGCCGGCTGCATGACTGCCGCGTCTGTTGCCATGCCAAAAATGTCCCGGATGTCTTTTCTGACCCTCTTGGCCGTCTCCAAGTGATCGAGCTCTACCTCGACGGCGATATTGCCCCCGATGACGTGCAATCCACCGGCAAAACGGAGAATTGTCGACAGCTCGGCAACTCGATGACTGGTGATCTCCGACTGGTGAGACACCAGTTCGTCTTTCACAGCAACAGTCAAAGAGTGCATCGTTATAAAACCTATTCGCGTCCTAAGTCACGGTGTTTTACGGTGACCTGGACATCAGCTCGTGCGGACAATCGTGCGCCCAATTCTTCGGCCATCGCTACCGAGCGATGCTTGCCACCGGTACACCCTACCGCAATGGTTGCGTAGGTTTTGTTCTCCGAAACGTAGCCAGAGAGCACCGTATGGAGAGCCCGCTCGAACTGATCAAGGAAGTCCTTGGCCAGTGGGTTCGCGAGCACGAAATCGCTGACAGGAGTGTCTTTCCCCGTGTTGTGTCTGAGCGATTCTTCCCAGTAAGGGTTGGGTAAGAACCTCATATCGGCGACCATGTCTACATCGGACGGGAGACCATATTTGTAACCAAAGCTCACAATAGTGAGCCTGGTTCTGGTCTCACCAGGAGTTCCGTACGCTGCTGCAACAGCGGTGGATAGCTGGTGAATGTTCATCTCGGAGGTGTCGATCACGAGATCGCTCTGCTCTCTAATGGGATGCATGAGAGCGCGCTCTCGCGTGATGCCATCGAGGAGAGTGCCGTCTTCTTGCAGGGGATGTGGGCGCCTCACCTGCTCGAACCGTCGCACGAGCGTGTCATCCGTTGTGTCCAGAAAGAGGACGTGAACATTCGCGTGCTCGGAGAGATTCTCGATGACCTCGCTGGCGTGCTCGAAAAGGGAACCGCCTCGCGCGTCCATCACGGCCGCAAGCTTTGTCATATGGCTTCCGGGGTCATGCGCCAAATCCACCAGTGGTTGGAGCATTTGGGGTGGCAGGTTATCAACGACATACCAGCCCTGGTCCTCGAGTGAATGTGCCGCGGTGGAGCGACCGGCTCCCGACATTCCCGTGACGATAAGCACGGAGGGACCATCGTGCTTTGTCACGAGAAACCTCCCCTGGGTGTTGACAGCATCGTAGCGCTCACGCTCTAGCTCTCAGAGAAGAATGTCTGGATGGAATCGGCAAGAGAGGGTCCCACTCCTTCCACCTCAAGGATTTGCTCCCTGGTTGCTTGTTTGAGCTTGGTGACCGATTTGAAGTGCTTCAGTAACGCCTTTGCAGTGCCGTCCCCCACCCCGGGGATATCCGTGAGCTCTGTCCGGAGCGATCTCTTTCGCGTTCCCCGCTGATAGCTGATGGCAACACGGTGGGCTTCATCCCGAACACGTTGAACCATGAACAGCGCATCGGACGATCGAGGCAGTATCACCGGAAATTGAGCATGTGGAAGCCATATTTCTTCGAGTTTCTTTGCAACACCGCAGACTGGGATATCAATCTCAGCCTCTGCAAGGGCTCTGGCGGCGGCGTTAACCTGGGGCAGCCCGCCATCAACAATCAACAAGCCAGGCGGGTATCGAAATCCTGGGTTCGAGGGCTCTTCTGTGGCGTCAGCGGTGACAAGTCGGGCCAGGCGGCGAGTGAGTACTTGATGGATAGCCTCTGTGTCGTCTCGGACTCCCTCGATGGCGAATTTGCGATAGTGCTCCCTCTTGGGCAAGCCGTCTTCGAACACCACCATGGAGGCAACGACGTTCTCTCCACCCAGATGGGAGACGTCGAAGCATTCAATCCGAAGGGGTGCCTCGTCGAGGCTCAGGGCGCTCTGAAGCTCTGATAATGCCCGAGACCTGCTCACCGGGTCGCTCGTCCGGTGCGAGAGATGGCTCTGCAGGGTGTGGCGCGCGTTGAGAGCAACAGATGTCCCCAGATCCGCCAGCTCGCCTCTCTTAGCCGTCTTAAGAGTGACGGATCCCTCTTCGCCATGTGCCTTTCGACTCTCGGTGAGCTGTTCCTCCCAAAAACGCGCATTGTCGGGAAGTTCTGGAACCACAACCACTCTCGCTGGCGGTTGATCGTCAAAACCATCCCGAAGAATCATTTCCACCAGGTTTTCGCCGGACTCACTGGTGGGAGTTTCGACAATAAAGCCCTTCGCGCCGCGTATACGACCGCCCCTCACGCGGAAAACGTGCGCGGCGCCGACAACACCCTCTGCCGCGACACCAAACACATCCGCGTCCACCCGATCATCGAGAACCATGGTGTTCTTCATTAACACGGTCTCGATGGCGTCAATCCTGTCCCGCATCTTCGCGGCTCGCTCAAAGTCCAGCGAATCAGCCGCGACCTTCATGGCTTTCGTGAGGTCGTCAACCACTCCTTTATCGTTGCCTGCCATGAAACTAGCCAGTGAGAGGGCGAGAGCTTTGTGCTCCGGCTGAGAGACACGCCCTACGCAGGGCGCTGCACATTTGCCGATGTCACCGAGTAAGCATGCTCGATTGTTCCGTTGAGCCTTCAGATAGGTCGATTCCGAGCACGATCGCACCGGGAACGCCTTCAAAATAGTGGCAAGGGTCTCACGCAACGCCCCTGTGGTGGGAAAAGGCCCAAAATACTTCGCGCCTTTGATGCCCTTTTTCCTCGCGAGAAAAACCCGAGGAATGTCTTCTGTTACCGTCACGACCAGGTACGGATAGGACTTGTCGTCACGGAAACGCACGTTGAACTCGGGTTGAAATTCCTTAATCCAGAGGTACTCAAGCTGGAGTGCCTGACGCTCAGTAGGCACCAGGGTCCAATCGAGTGATCTCGCCGTGGCTACCATCCGACGAGTTCGGTCATGCAAGGTCGCCGGCTCGGCGAAATAGCTTTGGAGCCTGCTTCGCAGGTTTTTTGCTTTGCCTACATAGATAGCCCTCCCCCGAGCGTCAAGAAAGCGATAGACACCGGGAGAAGCCGGAATATCCCTCGCAGGGGGTTGCCAGGTGTAGCGGGTCGCCACGGTTAGGCCAGCGTTTCCTTGAGAAACGCACCGGTGTGTGAAGCTGCGACTGCCGCAACATCGGCCGGGGTACCCTCGGCGATGATGGTGCCACCTCCCGCGCCGCCTTCTGGGCCAAGGTCGATGATCCAATCGGAGGCTCGAATCACGTCAAGATTGTGTTCGATGACCATCACGGTGTTCCCCTTGTCAGTAAGACCCTGGAGAACGTCCAGGAGCTTCTTGACGTCATGAAAGTGCAGTCCCGTGGTGGGCTCATCCAGAACATAGATGGTGCGACCGGTGGACCGCTTCTGAAGCTCCGTGGCGAGCTTTACTCGCTGGGCTTCTCCTCCCGACAGCGTCGTCGCTGATTGACCCAGTCGGACATACCCCAGCCCGACATCGACAAGGGTCTGGAGGTAGCGATGAATCGCACTGATGGGCTCAAAGAACTCTGCCGCCTCCGTGATGGGCATATTGAGAACGTCGGCGATGGTCTTGCCCTTGTAGTGCACCTGAAGGGTTTCCCGGTTATACCGGGCCCCATGACAGACCTCGCAGTCCACGTACACATCCGGCAGGAAGTTCATTTCAATAGTGATGGTGCCATCGCCCGAACAATTTTCGCAGCGCCCGCCTTTCACGTTAAAGCTGAAACGACCAGGCTGATAGCCCCTCATCTTTGCTTCTTGTGTTTCGGCGAAAAGGGCACGGATTTTGTCGAAAACCCCCGTGTAGGTTGCCGGGTTACTTCGTGGCGTCCGGCCAATCGGCGCCTGGTCAACATGGACGATCTTGTCGAGGAGGTCGACTCCCCTAATCCTCGTGTGGAGACCCGGTACGTGCCGCGCCCCGTTGAGCGTGTTCGCGAGGGACCGGTAAATAATGTCGTTCACAAGCGTTGATTTACCCGATCCACTAACCCCGGTGATGGCCACCATTACTCCAAGGGGGATGTCAACGGAGATGTCCTTCAAGTTGTTGGCACGAGCCCCCTCAACGGTAATCATCCGGGACGGGTCGATGGGCCGGGGCTCTCGAGCTGCAAAAACACGGGAGCGGCCAGAAAGGTAGTCAGCTGTGATGGATTTCTTTTCCCGCAACAGTGTCGCCAAGCTCCCTTGGTGAACAACCTCTCCCCCAAATTCGCCGGCGCCGGGGCCAATGTCGATAATCCAATCTGCAGTCTGTATCGTCTCTTCATCGTGTTCGACGACGATGAGCGTATTACCCAAGTCCCGCAGTTTTAGCAGAGTGTCGATGAGGCGCCGGTTATCTCTCTGATGCAGGCCAATACTGGGCTCGTCCAGAACATAGAGGACACCGGTGAGCCCAGAACCAATCTGCGTGGCCAGCCGAATACGTTGAGCTTCACCGCCGGAGAGTGAGCCTGCGCTGCGCGACATACTGAGATAGTTCAAACCCACTTCGAGCAGAAACTCGAGGCGAGCTTGTA